>JAFYJP010000085.1 GCA_017538085.1 Bacteroidales bacterium
ATGTCTATCTTTGCACCTCATTATGACAAAGCCGATGATTACTGACCTATACAAGGAAACAGAACACTTCAAGAAGTTTGAATCAGCACTCACATCCGATGCCGCACATATCAGGCTGAAAGGGCTGGCAGGTTCCGCACTTGCAGTATATTATGCCACACATATTAAAGTCAGCAGGGAATGTAATCTCATCATAATGGACAACAAGGAAACAGCCTCATATTTTTTCAACGACCTCGAAAACATCTTCGAGGAAACCGATGCTGACATCGAAAAAAAACATATCCTGTTTTTCCCCAATTCCCATAAAACACTCAACACCCTTTCCGAAAAAGATTCTCTGAACGAACTATCCAGACTTGAAGTGCTGTCACGACTTTCAAATTCATCCCGGCAGGTAACCATCGTAACTTATCCTGAAGCGGTGGCTGAAAAGTCCGTTACACCACAGGTTATCAAAAAGAACGGATTTAACATCCACACGTCACAAAGTCTCTCATTCGACGAGCTCTCCGATTATCTTCAGGACAACGGCTACGAGCGTGTGGATTTTGTGCTTGAACCGGGACAGTTCTCCATTCGCGGAGGCATATTCGACGTTTATTCCTTCAACAACGAATATCCTTATCGTATCGAGTTTTTTGGCGACAGCATCGAATCACTGCGCAGCTTCAATCCTGTTGACCAGCTGTCAGTAAAAAGCCATAAAGGCATCACCATCATACCTGCCTTCGATGATGACATTGACAGGAAATCACTAATCGAAGTGCTGCCGCCATCTTCACGGATTCTCATCAGCGACCCCGACTTGGTCTTTTCGCACATCGAAGAGTATTGCAACAACACAGGCAACGATGAGGCCATCAATCAGGACGACTTCGCGAAATCACTGCTCAACTACAAAATAGCAGTCACAGGACTTAACAGCACTCTTAGTATTGACACTCAGTTCGATTTCGACACACAGCCTCAGCCCGAATTCAACAAAAACTCCGAAATGTTGGTGAATTATCTTGAAGATGAGACTATTGCCGGAAAGACGATATACATCTGCTCCGAAACCGCATCGCAAACCAAACGAATCCAGAACATCATCGATGAGCTCGTCAAACAGTCGGACAACAATATCATCATTGAAGCAAAATTCATGGAATTGTCGTTAACTGGAGGTTTCATCGACAATAACACCCTAATCACATTTCTGACTGACCACCAGATTTTCGAACGTTACTACAAATACCAGATAAAGGACAGGTTCAACAGACGTCAGGCTGCGACGATTAAAGAGTTGACATCGCTTAATCCTGGCGATTACGTAACCCACATTGACTATGGTATCGGTCGTTTTGAAGGTTTGCAGAAAATTGTCAACGGAGGCAAGGAACAGGAGGCCATACGTATCTCGTACGCCAACAACGACCTGCTGTACGTAAACATCCATTCTCTGTATAAGATATCAAAATATTCTGGCAGTGAAGGTCATACGCCAAAGCTCAACAGACTGGGTTCCTCGGCTTGGGCTACGCTAAAAAACAACACAAAGAAAAAGGTAAAAGACATTGCCAAAGAACTAATCAACCTTTACGCAGAACGCAAGGCCAATCCGGGTTTCGCATTCTCTCCCGACACATACTTGCAGCACGAACTTGAAGCATCATTCATGTATGAGGACACGCCTGACCAGGTGAAAGCCACAAATGATGTCAAAGCCGATATGGAGAAACCATATCCTATGGAACGTCTCATCTGCGGAGACGTAGGTTTCGGCAAGACAGAAATAGCTATCCGTGCCGCCTTCAAAGCAGTAAGCGACTCCAAGCAGGTGGCAGTCCTCGTCCCTACCACCATCCTCGCACTGCAGCACTACAACACATTCAAATCCAGACTTAAAGATTTCCCTGCAAACGTTGAATACATTAACCGTTTCAGAACGACAAAACAGCAAACCGAAATCTGGAACAACGTGGAAAACGGCAAAATCGACATACTCATCGGAACCCATATCCTCCTTGGAAAGAAAGCCAAATTCAAAAACCTGGGACTGCTAATTATCGATGAGGAACAGAAATTCGGGGTGTCGGCAAAGGAGAAGCTCAAAAAAATGAAGGTCAATGTTGACACTCTGACACTTACAGCCACCCCAATTCCCCGTACTCTGCAATTTTCACTTATGGGGGCAAGAGACCTTTCCATTCTGCAGACACCGCCACCCAACCGACAACCTGTGCAGACCGAAGTCTGTCAGTTTGATGAAAACATCATCCGCAATGCAATCGAATTCGAACTCAACCGCGGCGGTCAAGTATTCTTCGTTCACAATAAAATCAAAACTATTGAACTCGTCAAGGACATGATTCTCAAAATCATGCCAGGCATTTCCATCGCAGTCGGCCACGGACAAATGGACGGCAACGAATTGGAACAGATTATGATAGATTTTATTGACGGCAAATACGATGTTCTGCTGTGTACCACTATCATAGAGTCAGGCCTTGACATACCTAACGTCAACACAATCATCATCAACGATGCCCAGAACTACGGTCTCAGCGAGCTGCACCAGCTTAGGGGACGTGTAGGACGCACCAACAAGAAAGCGTTCTGCTACCTCATCTCTCCCCCGTTCCAGACACTCACAGAAGAAGCCTCGAAACGTCTGCGCGCAATTGAAGAATTCTCCGACCTTGGCAGCGGCTTCAACATTGCCCTCCGTGACCTTGACATCCGCGGAGCAGGTGACATCCTCGGTGCAGAACAGTCAGGATTCATCTCCGACATAGGATTCGACATGTACCAGAAGATTCTTAGTGAAGCCATGTCAGAACTTAAACTTGAAGAGAACATAGAGACCGCCAATTCAGAACTGATTGATGCCAGTTTCGCAAAAGACTGCCAAATCGATACCGATATCGAGGCACTTATTCCTGACGAATACATCTCCAGCCTGTCCGAAAGAATGCTCACATACCGGAAAATGAACGAGGTGAAGAATGATGAAGAATTCGCCATGATACAAAGTGAACTGACCGACCGTTTCGGACCAATTCCAAAAGAAGTCAAAGCCCTATTCAACGTACTTAAAGTCAAAAACATAGCTCGGAATCTCGGAATTGAGAAAATTCTTTTTAAAGGTGAAATACTCAAATTCTATTTCCTTCCTACTGAAAACACAGCCTTCTACCAGTCGGCAACGTGCAACAAAATATTCAAATATGTACAGCAGACTCACCGTATCACAAAAATCGGCGAGAAAAATGGCAGAATGACTCTGCAGTTCGAGTATGACAAAGCGCATCCATACGATTTCCATGATGTTCTCACAATTATCAACGAAATAACTGCCACTGAAGCATAATGTCCCAAAAGTGGTTCAAAATACGGAGGCGTCTTTTCTACAAATTTCACGGCGAAAATGCATATAGCATACATTCACAGCATGTATATGACTATTATACAACATCTTATCTGCCGACAATCCGTTCAGGACAGTCTAATGTAATTGAAGAATTTCAAAAATGGTGCAGGAAAAATTTTCCCGGATGTATTTTCGTCAACTATGATTTATCCGACACAGGTGACCTTGAAAGGCTAAAAAAAGACTATAACCACAACATTAAGTATAAAAATGATGACAATGTTATCGTTATTTATTTGAACATCAACGAATCCCCTGCAACATTACAACTATGGAACCAGGAAATGGATACCAAGAATACCGGACTCAGTATCGAAACATATTATTTCGGTGCCATTTTCCATGAGGAATGGTTTGCGAAGCAGAAAATCACACTCCGCAACTAAACATTGCACAAAATGAAGTATTTTAACGCAGTATTTATACGTTGAACCTTATATTAAGGATGTCACCATCCTCAACGACATACGTTTTCCCTTCGACAAACAGTTTGCCCTTATCCTTGCATGCAGCTTCACTGCCAAGTTCCACCATATCCTTGTATTTCAGCACTTCAGCCCTGATGAAACCTCTTTCCAAATCGGAATGGATAACGCCGGCAGCTTCAGGAGCAGTCATGCCTTTGTGAATTGTCCACGCCCTGACTTCCTTCGGACCCGCAGTAAAGAACGACATTAGGTTGAGCATGTCGTAAGCTCCGCGTATCATACGGTTGACGCCAGGTTCAGTAAGTCCTGCCTCGTGAAGGAACAAATCACGGTCTTCTTCAGAATCGAATTCAGCAATCTCAGATTCAAGTTTGCCTGCCACAATTAGTACCAATGCATCTTTATCCTTCAATGATTCCTTGACTGCATCGGAATATTTATTGCCATTGACTGCCGAATCCTCATCAACATTGCAGACATACATCACCTTCTTGTCGGTAAGCAGCAGCAAATCCTTAACATATTTGTCATACAGTTCCGGTGAAGTAACGACATCACGGGCGTTTCCGAAATTGCTCAATGTGTCCTGATATTTTTCGAGAACTTCGATACCCTGTTTCGCATCTTTGTCGCCTGCGCTCTTGAAAGCCTTTTCAAGACGTTGGATTTTACGTTCCACAAGTTCCAAATCTCGCACCTGAAGTTCAAAATCGACGAGTTCTATATCCCTGACAGGATCAACGGAGCCTTCCACATGAGGAAGATTCGGATCATCGAAGCAACGCAGAACATGTATCAACGCATCGGTCTGCTGCACCTCGGCAAGAAATTTGTTGCCGAAGCCCTCACCCTTGCTTGCACCCTTGGCCAGTCCGGGGAGGTCAACTATTTCGACAGTAGCCGGAACTATCTTGGCGGAATGAACTATTTTATCAAGTTCATTAAGCCTCGAATCAGGCACGTCTATCACACCAATATTTGAAGTGTTATTGCTGAATGCAAAATTGGTCACATCAGCCTTAGTCTTTGATATACAATTAAATATTGTAGTCTTGCCCACATTGGTAAGTCCTATTATTCCACATTTCAAGCTCATAAATCATTTTTTTAGCGATTTGCAAAGTTAGAAATAAATCTCTTATTAATCAAAATAATCTTGAAATTAAATAATCCAACAAAAAAAGAGTTATATCAAAATAAATAGTAATTTTGTAATTACAAACAAAAGCATACCGCTCGCAAAAGCAGAGACATACAGATATTTTATCAGAGAATAGGAGTATTACATGGAAAAGAACAAACGCGTTTTGATGGCAATGAGTGGTGGAATCGACAGCAGTGTCTCCGCCATCCTTCTCAAGGAACAGGGTTATGACATTATCGGCGTCACCTTCAGGACTTTCGACAACATAACCGAAAGCTGCATAGCTCATGAAAAAGGCTGTTGCTCAATAGATTCCATAATGGAAGCAAAGCATCTCGCAGAACAGCTCGGCTTTGAACATCATATTCTCGATGTTCGTCAAAAGTTTCGTGAGACAGTGATAAAGAACTTCATTGGCGAATATCTCCAATACAGAACGCCCAACCCTTGCGTTATATGTAATCCTGTGATTAAGTGGGGATTACTCTTTGACATGGCCAACGAACTCGGATGCGATTACCTCGCAACCGGACACTATGCACGCATCGGAAACCAAAACGGACGGTATTTTCTGCAACGCGGCAAGGACACTGCCAAAGACCAGTCGTATTTTCTATGGAAAATTCCGCAGAACCTTCTGTCACGGACACTGTTTCCTTTGGGGCACCTCACAAAGATGGACGTCCGCGAAATCGCTGCACAACACGGCTTTATCAAATTGTCACAAAAGAAGGAAAGCGAAGAGATATGTTTCATCCCAAACAACGACTACCGCAGTTTTCTCATTGACGAAGTCCCAAACATTGACGAGCTGCACAAGCCTGGTAATTTTGTCAGCACTGACGGTCGTATTCTCGGGACTCATAACGGCCTTTACAATTACACCATCGGTCAGCGAAAAGGACTCGGCATAGCTCTCGGCGAGCCGGCATACGTTGTGGCCCTAAGGAAAGACACAAACGAAGTCGTTCTTGGAAACAAAAACGACCTTATGAGCAATTCGCTGTATGTCAGCGACATCAACATGATGAAATACCCTTCTGTCAGCAACAATATGGAAGTGACTTGCAGAATAAGGTACAGAAACAAGGGGGCCCTCGCTCATTTATTCCCAGAAGACGACAGGATAAGAGTTGATTTTGCCGCTCCAGTCGAATCAGTAACTCCCGGCCAAAGTGCCGTATTCTACGAAGGGGATGATTTAATCGGCGGAGGGATTATATCCTGATAAAAACACAATATACGGCATATATCATGTGAATATGCCGCATACGTATTTTATATTTGAAGATTAATCAACAATTGAATATTGGATTCCGAACCACGAATCAAGCGTATC
>JAFYJP010000086.1 GCA_017538085.1 Bacteroidales bacterium
AATTCACCGACAGAAAGAGGTCATTGATGTAAGCCATTGTATCGCTTGTCACCTTTGAGTTAACCAAAGTGTTATCAAGATGCAGGCTGACATCAGGGAAAGTCTTGAAAAAAGTAATGTCAACGCTTTCGGTTTTGGCAGGAAAAGGGCTGTATTCAGCAACTTTCTTGTTTACTAAAGGCGTAATCTTTTTCGGGGTCATGACAAAATTGAAGGCAATGAGGCCGCTGACAGCTATCAGAACTATCAGAGATGCGAGAACAATACCTATTATTTTTAGAACTTTTTTCATTTCATCAGTTAACTCTGGTAAATGTGTGGCTTACGTCGAAGTCATCACTATAAATCAGGGAAGTGGGAGTAAGTTGATTGATAGTATATACTTTGGGGATTACCGCACCGAATTCTGTCTCATGATACTGTGTAAGTACATTATTTTCCAATGTCCAAGTGAAAGGAATTGACTCTTCCTCATCGTAGTCATCCTCCAAATTCCAATATGCGGCATTCCCGTCAGAGTAATATTTTTCATAATAATCGCCCTCTTTCCAAGTACCGGGGAGCAGTGTGGCGTCAATGACTGTCAATGTAGGGTCAACACATCCCGAGACAAGGAATATCAGCAACAGAATACATCCTATTTTAATTGGACTTTTCATTATTTCAGACTCTTATAAATCAATTCACCAGTTCCGATTCTGTAACCTTCGGATTTAAAAACAAGTTCTCCATCAGAGTTGACGATATAAACCAGAGGATAATTATCCGAAAAACTCTGATTTGTTGAAGTAACAATATTTTTAATCCATTGTGAATCTTCATCATACATAAAAACACTGTTTGATGGCAAATTCCAGTCAGAAGCCTTGAAACTTTCAGAACGCTTGTCAGAAGGAATCACAAACAGCAAATTACCACCCCACTGTTCAAACTTCGACTTCAATGAGGAGATATCCTTAAACAAATGCCTGGTAGGTTCACGGTTAGGGTCAATGAAACAAACCACGAGCTGCTTGCCGGCAACATAATCTGTTACCGTCTTTTCTTTCGATTGTTCGGGTTTGAAAGTCATGTCTATTTTACCATACGACTCATCTCTTGGAGTAAGCGGGAGCAGTATTATTTCTTTCCTGACAGTCTGATTAGGAGCAATATTGAAGAACTCAAGTCTTGACCTGACGGCGCCGTCACTGTAACGGTTGCCTGTGGAAAGCATATAATATCCGGCTTCAAGCGGTAGTGTTATAGGGAAACTTGCCACTCGCGGGTCATCTTCGAAGTCGAAGGAGGTGAAACTCCCATTGTCGAATTTGGCTATTGTGTAGTGGGTCCAATATACAGGTTCTATCTGTGCATCCTTCGATTTAGTCAGCACTAATGTCCCCATCTCCTGCGCCGGCTTACGAGCATCAAATGTGACTGTCTTCCAGTTCCCATTTTCATAGACAAAAATCTGATTCGTAGCATTGTCAAGATAGGATGGGATATTCATTGAACGGCATAAAGCGACAAAGAATATATCACGTGAGTGACTGTCGGCACGACGAAGTTGATACACACCGATAGGCGAAACAGGACAATTGAAATAATTGCCGTCTTTATCTATTATTATGTGTTCCGTAACCCAATCGTAAACAATGTCCGAGATTGTGTAATTACCGAATTCGGGATATAATTCCCTGTGAAGATAGTCGCGCCATGAATACAAAAACTCATTGGAGATTCTTGGAGGCAAAATACCTTTTATAAAAACATCAACAGGATAGTCCACCTCTGACTTATCATAGCAAATCAGCTGATTTTGAAGCACTTCGGCTGACGCATCACGAAAATCCTTATCCGAAATGCCATCCAAATATTCCTTCAGATAAAGTCCTTCTTTCTTCTTAGAATTGTCATTTATAAACTTTATGATATTATCATAGTTACCTTCACTTCTATCCACATAGTTCCAAATCTGTTCTTCAGTCAGATTATCATTCCTCATACCTGAAATTCTGTCCTTTGTAGGGAAAGTCTGCATATATGCGTTGCGTATGGAATCTTCCTGCTGGAGACGCAGATTGTTTTTTTCTATCTCTTCTTTAGGCAGTTCTGACTGTCTGACTTCTCCTCGTGGCGGAACCATTTCGAAGATTTCAACATATTCGTCACCACTTTGACGAGAAAGTTGGATTGTCAAATTGTCCTGTTTACGAACATCTATCTTTGCATAATTATAGACATTGTCCTTATCAACCCAGACGAGAAGGTCGCCCAAACCTGTTGTTGCACTTGCATCGCCATTGGCATCGGTTGTCTGAGTTACAATAGGATAATATTCCGCATAATTGTACAGACCAAGTTTCACAGAAGCGCCTTCCACAGGATTGCACTGACTATCAATCACATGGACTGTAATTTTCTTGGTAGCAGTATAATTACCAAGCATATTGATTCGTGAGAAAAGGCCCGTGCGGTAATTTATTTCCTCTTCACCCTTATATTTTCCGAAGGCATTTGAATGAACCATCATGGTTCGTGTGGCAGGAAACGTAAACCAACCCATGTCAAGACGAGCGTCAGGTTCACAGGCACCGAGATAATACCACTTTCCGTCAACCCAGACCTCAACCCATGCGTGGTTGTCATCGGTATGAGCCCAGCGTGGTGTGTAGCACTGTCGGGCAGGGATTCCGACTGCCCTCATGGCTGTGACTGTAAAAGTCGATTCCTCGCCGCAACGCCCGTATGAAGTCTTTATCGTAGCCAACGGTGCTGAAGTACGACTGTCTGAAGGACGATATTCCACTTTTTCATGGCACCAATGGTTGACCTCCAAAGCAGCATCATACATCGACATATCCTTTATCCTATCTTTCA
>JAFYJP010000087.1 GCA_017538085.1 Bacteroidales bacterium
AGAGAATGCCCTGTATAGGCGCAGATACATCGTTCCACCAATGTACATCATTGTAAACGAACATCGTGAACCATTTTTAGTGGGCTTTGGTACAGGAATAAGAGCCTCTGTTTTAGGGTATTTCATTCGCGTTGACTACGGCTGGGGATTGGAGGACGGAGTAATCAACGACGGATACTGGAATGTTTCGTTGAGTCTGGATTTCTAATTCTGTTGCCGCAAAGGTCACCAGTTAATCTTTGAAGCTGCTTCCGCCGAGGAACTCACGCATAAGAGATGTAGGCGGTATTTCGTCAATGCTTACAGATTCGAAATAACTCATAAACTTTGACAGACGATGCGCTTCAGAATAAGCCCTGCTTGTCTGTGGTACTTGCTCCAACAACGGTCTGACATACGTTTTCAAGACACCGAGCTCGTATAGCATAGCAGAATTGAATGTGAAATCTGCATTACCCTGATAAGGCTCGATATACTTCTTCTCACCTTCTCTTATGGAAGGCCATCTCTTGATTGTATCCTCAGCAGAATAGCCCCTGAACCTTTGGTCACGTACTATTCTTCTAATCAGACGGTTATCTGTTGGTGGAATAATATTATGACCATCTATCGAAATGGTTGTCAGAGTGGAAACGAATATTTTATAAACACATTTGGGATCAACATTCGGCACAAGATTTGGGTTCAATCCGTGAAGGCCTTCTATTACGACCATGTCGTTTTCACTCAATTTCAATTTTTCACCTCTGAAGACACGTTTTCCCGTATGGAAATCGAAGCGTGGCAATTCTATCTCCTTGCCGTCCAACAAATCATTAAGCTGTTTGTTGAAGAATTTTATGTCAATGGCATCAATGGTTTCGAAATCATAGTTGCCGTTTTTATCGCGAGGAGTATTCTCACGGTCAACAAAATAGTCATCAAGTGAGAGTTTATAGCATTTGATGCCAAGCACTTCGAGATGGATTGCAAGCCGTTGTGCGGAAGTGGTTTTGCCTGAGGAAGATGGTCCTGCAATGAGAATAATCTTCACTTTCTTTTTCATCTGGGCTATCTTATATGCAGCCTCATGGATTCTGACTTCCTGACTGGTTTCGACAACTTTGATGATATCGCTGACACGTCCGTCAAGGATAGCTTCGTTGAGCTCACCGACCGTATTAAGCTGGAATGCATCCTGCCAACGGGTGAATTCCGCATAATTGTTGAAAATCATCTCCTCCTCGACGAACACTTTTGGTGTCTTGAAGTCATTGTCTTCATCAGGAACCGACAAGACCATACCATACTTATATGGGAAAATGTCGAAGACGCTGAGACATCCTGTGGAAGGGGCAAGATAACCATAGAAATAATCTACAGCACTTCCAAGGGAATATACAGAAGTGTACATACTGCCACGTGTCCGGAGCAGTTTGGTTTTGGCAGAAAGTCCATGATCTTCAAACAATTTTATAGCCTCATCAGTAAGCATGTCGATACGGGTTATAGGAATATCTGCTTTGATTATTTCAAGCATTCTGTTTTTAACCTGTTGGATTTCATCCGGATTCAGTTGTTTTTTCCCTTTTTTCGCCGTACAGAAATAACCTGAAGAGACAGGAAATTCAAGTGTGACGTTATAATCACGGAACAAATCATGGATGGCAGCATACAGTACGAAGAACAAAGTACGGGCATAGACGCTCTGTCCGTCAGCGGTATCAAGTCCGAAGAACCGAACCGTTGCCGGTCTTATGGGAGTGAAATTCAGTTCTTGGATTTTGTTGGTGGCATAAACCCCGAGGATACCGCCCTTAAGTTTGATGTTCTGGTCATAAGCTATTGACATATAGTCAATTCCAACAGGATAATCTTTTACGACATTATTGTTTTCACTGGTGATTTGAATTAATCTCATAGACTATACTTAAAATATTAATCGTTTGTTAAATAAGTTGATGATACGTTCCACAGTGCCTTCCAGGCAGAAGACTATGGCCTTGTCGTCTTCACGTATCTGAAAATCAGGAGAAGCTATATGGCTTTCGTAGCCTCTGATTATACCTCCGAAAACAACTCCGAGAGGCAGAGGGAGGTTGCCGATAGTTCTTTTAGTGACCATAGAGCCGCGTTTTGCCTTGATTTCGATGATTTCACCGTCAATGCCGTTAAGGAATTTGATATCCGATACATCGCCGCTGAAAGTGAAACGTGTCATATAACTTGCGGTAATAAGGTTTTTATTGATTATGCTGTCAATGCCAAAACGTTGTGCAAGGTCAATATATTCAACGTTATCCATAAGGGCGATAACCTTATCTACACCGAGTCGTTTAGCGAGCAGTCCCGTCATGATATTGGTTTCCGAATCATCGGAAATAGCGATAAAAGCATCCATATCACGGATATCCTCTTCAACGAGCAGGTCGGCATTTCTGGCATCGCCATGAATACAAAGGACATGATTCCCGAGTTTGCCGGCAATCTGATTGCATATTTCAGCATTTTGTTCGATGATGGTAATATTTATTCCGCTCAATCCACGCGCCACCATCTGAGCCACACGACCACCACCGACAATCATGATATTTCTTATCTGACGTCCTGAATTGCCGGTAGCATCCATCATGATTTCCTTACCTTTAGGTTTAGTCAAGGTGTAGATATAGTCATTCTCCTTAAGGGTCTCTTTCCCTTCCGGCACCGAAGCAAGTCCGTCACGGCATAAAGCCAAGATTTTTATGTCGTTGATGGTATCCTTCGCCACAACTTCATCTATGGTTTTACCAACAATCTTAGCTCTGGAATGCAGCTGGAACACCTGCAATGAAAGTTTGCCACCGTCAAAATCATAGACTTCCGTGGCACCGGCTTCAGAAATAAGGTCAATACATTCATCAGCAGCGATTCGTTCAGGACAAACGATACTGTCGATGCCTAAATTGGTAAACATATTTAAATTCTTCTCTTCAAGATATTCAATACTGTTGATGCGTGATATGACTTTCTTTGCTCCGAGTTGCTTTGCCAGCATACAGGTAATAAGATTGGTTTTCTCATCATGAAAGACGGAGATTACAAGATCGGCATTTTTAATTTCAGCATCCCGAAGAGTATGTATTGATGTCGGATTACCATTAATAGTCAACAAATCATACCTGTTATCCAAGGCATCAATGAATTCCTTGTTGGAAGAAATGAAGGTGATGTTATGGTCTCTGCCCGTCAACATCTTGGCAAGATACTCACCAACCTCACCTTCACCTGCAATGAATATATTCATGTTCAGAAATATTATTTCGAATATACAACCTTAATGGTTTCGTTGAGAGTTCCATCAACATACATATTGATGAAATACAGGCCATTAGCGAGGTTGTTGGGGTTCCATGTAACAGAGGAACCGTTAACATCGCCGTTGAAGCGGTCAACAATCTGACCTAAAGAATTCACAACGACAAAATTCACACTTTG
>JAFYJP010000088.1 GCA_017538085.1 Bacteroidales bacterium
GTGGTACTGGGGTTCGACAATATCAATGACTATGTTAACACTGACAATAATTTCGGAGCTGTGGTGGGACGTTATGCAAACAGAATCGATAAAGGCAGGTTTTCAATTGATGGCATTGAGTATCAGCTGCCTATAAATAATTTCGGACATTGTCTGCATGGTGGAATCAATGGCTGGGACAGAAAAGTGTGGGAGGGAAATCTGGTAGGGCATAAAGAGGTTACTTTCACTTATTTGTCTCCTGACGGTGATGAAAACTTCCCCGGAAATGTGACAGCTAAGGTCAAATATGTCCTCACAGATGACAATGAAATTAAAATTTTGTACTCGGCAACGACCGACAAGCCGACTATTGTCAATATGTCGAATCATTCTTACTTCAATCTTTCCGGAGACCCCAGCACAGATATTCTCGACCATATCCTGACCATCAATGCTGATAATTTTACCCCGATTGATAGTACATTCATGACTTTCAATGAGATACGTACAGTTGACAGCACATCATTCGACTTTACTAAGCCAAAAGCAATTGGAAGGGATATCGATGAAGATGAAGTTCAGCTTAGAAACGGACTTGGATATGACCACAATTTTGTGTTGAACAATAACGGAAATATCAATATTCTCGCACTTGCGGCTACATGTCCTGCTACGGGAATAACCCTTGAAATTTATACAGATGCCCCTGGTATTCAATTCTATTCAGGAAATTTCCTTGACGGTACTCTGAAAGGTAAGAAAGACATCGTTTACAACAAACGTTCGGCATTCGCCGCCGAAACGCAGTATTATCCTAATTCTCCAAACAGTATTGACTGGCCGTCGCCTGTTCTCCGTCCTAAAGACACTTATACTCACAATGCAATCTTCAGATTTTCAGTAACAGACTAAAAACAATTTTTACTATGAAGAAGTTGTTGCCTATATTATTGGTTTTCACCTTGATATCTGTTTCATGTACTGATAAGGGAAAACATTTTATAACTGATACCGACTATAGAAATCAGGTACATCAGGATTATCTTGAAAGACGTGAAATAGCTTATGGGCGCGACAGTTTGCTGTTTTCTGTGCTTGACAGTGAAAATCTGACCCTTGAGGAACGCGAAGCTCTTGAATTTCTCTATGCCTATATGCCTCTGAGCGACTTGGGCGACTATGACGGCGAATTTTATCTTTCCCAAGTTCAAAACGCTTTCAAGGCAAGAGATTTCTTCTCATGGGGAAAGACTGTGCCTGAGGATATTTTCCGTCATTTTGTACTCGTATATCGTGTCAACAACGAAAACCTCGACATGGCAAGAGTGGCTTTTTTTGATGAACTGAAAGATAGGATAAAGGATATGTCGATGTATGATGCTGCTTTGGAGGTCAACCATTGGTGCCATGAAAAAGTGGCATATCGTCCTTCCGACAGTCGCACTTCAGCGCCGTTGGCTACGATAAAGACTTCATACGGGCGTTGCGGTGAGGAATCGACTTTTACTGTCACAGCCATGAGAGCAGTCGGTATCCCTGCACGACAGTGCTACACACCACGCTGGGCTCATACCGATGACAATCACGCATGGGTTGAGGTCTGGGTTGATGGAAAGTGGTATTATCTCGGTGCCTGTGAACCTGACGCTCGTCTTGACATGGGATGGTTTACGTTTCCTGCCACACGAACCATGATGGTACATTCAAATGCCTTCGGAAAATACAAGGGTGAAGAGGAAATAAATTACCGCACCGGCCTTTTCTCACGAATCAATATGCTGGGCAATTATACTGCTACCAAGAGAATTACAATTCATGTGATTGATAGTCAGTGTAATCCGGTAGAAGGCGCTTCTGTGAAACTTGGTCTGTACAATTATGCGGAATATTATCCTATTGTAACTCAGATAACCGATGCCAATGGCAATGCAAGTGCCACAACAGGTTTGGGCGACCTTCTCGTATGGGTTGATAAGGACAATGTATATAATTATGCAAAGATAGATGTCCGTAAACAGGATAGTTTGACAATCCAGCTTTCTCGTCAAAGTGGTGACGAATATTTTGAAATCTTCGAAATGGTTCCGCCACGAGGAGAAGCCCGACAGTCAGGACTGCCTAAAGAAGAGATAGAAAAAAACAATCTGCGTCTCCAGCAGGAAGATTCCATACGCAACGCATATATGCAGACTTTCCCTACTAAGGACAAAATTTCAGGTATGAAGAATGATAATCTGACTGAAGAACAGATTTGGAACTATGTGGATAGAAGTGAAGGCAACTATGATAATATCATAAAGTTTATAAATGACAATTCTAAGAAAAAGGAAGGACTTTATCTGAAGGAGTATTTGGATGCAATTTCGGATAAGGATCTTCGCGATGCTTCAGCTGAAGTGCTTCAAAATCAGCTGGTTTACTATGATAAGTCAGAGGTGGACTATCCTGTCGATGTTTTTATAAAAGGTATTTTGCCTCCGAGAATCTCCAATGAGTTTTTGTATTCATGGCGCGAATATCTTCACAGGGAATTATATCCCGAATTCGGTGATTACACAATCTCGGACATTGTTTACGATTGGGTTACGGAACACATAATAATAGATGAAGACGGCAATTATTTCAATTGCCCTGTTTCGCCTATCGGTGTGTATCAACTTCGTCGTGCCGACAGTCACTCACGTGATATATTCTTTGTGGCTTTATGCCGTTCAATGAATATCCCATCCTATCTTGACAATGCTACGAATCAGATTTTTGTCTATGAAAATGGTAACTGGAAGACAGTCACATTTGATGCTCGTAAGCCGGCACAGGATATGGGGACATTAGTGCTGTCCAAATCGAAAGATGCACAGATAGAACCTGTTTATTGGGTCCACTACACAATAGCCAAATTCGACAATGGGAGTTTCACTTCCTTCGACTTCGAGGATGACCCGCGAGTGGCAAGTTTTCCAATAACACTGCCGCTTGAAGCCGGATATTATATGCTTTCCACAGGTAACCGTTACAGTGACGGCGCCGTTAGGTCAAGACTTGAATTCTTCAATATTGCTCCTAATCAGACTGTCAAAAAAGAAATAATTCTGCTTCCACTTACCCCAAGAGATGAGTCGTATGGTAAAATAGACATGACTTTCAAACCTGAACAATCGAAAGAAAAGACGGTTACAGATTATGTTGCCGGTAAGCAGCTTGTGGTTTGTTTCATTGACCCTAACCGTGAACCGACCCGGCATTTGTTTAAGGATATCTCCTCATTGAAGTCGAAGTTTGAACAGTGGGGTGGTAATTTGCTGTTTGTGATTCCTTCTGACAAGCGTTCTGAAATTTTCAAGGCTTCTGACTGGAATTTGCCATCAAACAGTGTTTTTATGTATGATGAAGATTCACAATGGATTAATAATATAGTTACTTCAACAAATCAGAGTTTTTCGGATAATTATCCTCTGGTATATATCGTTAACGCTGATGGAGAACTTGTTTTTAAATCCGAGGGGTACAGAATCGGAACTGGTGAATTGATTTATAAGAGTTTGAAATAATGAAAAGTCCAATTAAAATA
>JAFYJP010000089.1 GCA_017538085.1 Bacteroidales bacterium
AAAAATTACAACTTTTTCAGATTAAAAAATCTTATAAAATGAAGTTATATGTAACGAAAAAAGTGTATTTTTGTATTTTACAATTTTGAGCATGAAAACAAGAAATATATTATCCGTTTCGCTATTTCTGATTTGTTCCATAACTTCATTTGCACAGTATGGGACCGTAAGAGGTTTCGTCTATGACGAAAAAAATGGTGAACCATTAATATTCACCAATGTCTATCTGCAAAAAACGACTTACGGATGTGCAACCGATGTGAATGGATATTTTACTATCACTAAGATTCCACCAGGAAATTACACTCTCATTGTGACTGCAATCGGATATGATACGCTCGCACAAAACATCAGCGTAAAAGCGGGAGAATTCCAAAACCTCAAACTCGTTGTCCATGAATCGGCTTATCAGCTTGATGCTGTCAATGTCTCTGCCGAACAAGAGACTTATCGGACAGAAGTCAAGACTGCTGTTGTCAACGTCACCCCAAAGCAGATAGAAAAAATACCTGCTGTGGGCGGACAGACCGATATTGCACAATATCTTCAGGTGCTTCCAGGCGTCATCTTCACCGGGGATCAGGGCGGACAACTTTATATTCGCGGCGGTTCTCCAGTGCAGAACAAGGTGCTTATGGACGGTATGGTGATTTATAACCCATTCCATTCAATTGGTCTTTTCTCAGTATTTGATACCGATATACTGCGTAGCATTGACGTCTATTCAGGCGGTTTCGGCGCTGAATTCGGCGGAAGAGTCTCTTCCATTATGGATATCAAAACCAAGAATGGAAATAAAAACAGAACTTCCGGCAAAATCGAAGCCAGTACCTTCGGAGCTAACCTCCTCCTCGAAGGACCTCTGAAGAAATCCAAGTCAACAAGTCCGACTTCACTTACTTATCTGCTATCTGCTAAGACTTCATACCTCGATAAAACAGCTGAAATTTTTTATCCTTACGCAGGAAATGGTTATGGACTACCTTTTTCATTTACCGATTTATATGGAAAACTCTCTCTGTCAACTGAAAATGGTAGCATGATTAATGCTTTTGGATTTAGGTTTGATGATAAAGTGACTGATTATCAGGGTATTGCTGATTATAATTGGAGGTCTTATGGGGCAGGTTTCAATTTCGTGATTATTCCGGGCAATGCACCAGCTCTGATAGAAGGAACTGTCGCGTATTCAAACTATAAAAGCGGTATGACCGACAGCGACAGTGACAGTCTTCCAAGAAACAGCTCTATAGATGGTTTCAATGTAAGTGTTGCCATGTCGTATTTTATTGGGAAGAACACTGTGAAATATGGTCTCGAAGCTGTTGGATTCGCTACAGACTACAACTATAAGAGTCCTTTTGGCTATAAAATTTCCGAAAATGACTTTGCAACGGAACTTGGTGCGTTTGTGAATTATAAACATGTCCTTAACAGGTGGGTCATTGATGTGGGAATGAGAATTCAATATTATGCTTCTTTGGCTGAATTCAGTCCCGAACCACGTATTGCTGTGAAATATAATGTTACCGACCATGTTAGAGTTAAAGCATCAGCAGGTCTTTATTCCCAGAACCTTATGAGTGCCACTTCCGATCGTGATGTCGTCAACCTCTTTTACGGTTTCCTCTCAAGTCCCAGCTCACTTCCAAAGTATTTTGACGGAAAGCTGGTTACAAGCCGGCTTCAGAAGAGCCAGCATGTGGTTGCAGGTATAGAATATGATCCTATTAAACATCTGACATTGAACGTGGAAGGATATATTAAAAATTTCTCATTGCTTACAAATTTCAACAGAAATAAAGTGTATGAAACTGACCCTACCTATATCTATGAGTGTGGCTCGGCCAAAGGTGTTGATTTCACTGCCAAGTATGAATTCAAACAATGGTATGTGTGGGCTGTATATTCTTTGGGGTTCGTCAACAGATACGATGGGGAACAAACTTATCCCACACACTTCGACAGACGTCATAACATCAATATTCTTGTAACATGGACCGGTGGCAGTAAACATGATTTGGATTTGAGCCTGAGATGGAATTACGGCAGCGGATTCCCATTCACATTACAGGCAGGCTTTTACGAAGAACTTCTTATCGAACATATTAACGATGATTATATCAATGAAAACGGTAATCTCGGCATTATCTATTCCGATCTTCTTAATTCAGGCAAATTACCTCAGTATCACCGTCTCGACTTTGATGTGAAGAAATCATTCGTTTTAGGCAAATACACAAAATTGTCTGTGTCTTTAGGGGTTACCAATGTCTATAACAGAGCCAACATTTTCTATGTTGACCGTCTTACAGGTGAAAGAGCCAACCAGTTGCCGATACTTCCAAGTTTAGGCTTACGTTTTGATTTCTAAAATATGTCTTTGGAGCACTCCGGTTTGGTTATTCAGTCAACGGGCAGTTGGTACACTGTTCTTGATGATGCAGGCAGCAGGATAAATTGCAAATTCAAGGGCAAATATAAAATCTCCGGAATCAAGGCCACAAACCCAATAGCAGTGGGGGACAGGGTGCTGTTTGTTGATACTGAAGATGCAAATGTAGGATTGATTACAAAAATACTTCCACGTTCAAACTATATTGTCAGAAAATCCACAAAACTTTCTAAAGTCGAACAGATAATCGCCTCAAATATAGATATATGCCTCCTCATGGTCACTATCAATCGTCCGAGAACGTCATCGGGTTTCATTGATAGATACCTGACATGTAATGAGGCATATCATATCCCTTCGGCTCTTGTCTTCAACAAGATTGATTTGTACGATGACGATGATATGCAACGTCTTGAGGAATTGCAGAATATCTACGAAAATGCAGGGTACAAGACCTTCAGGACTTCTGTTGTGGAAAATATCGGACTTGATGACGTTATTAATGAAATGAAGGGCAAAACCTGTCTTTTCTCCGGACATTCCGGGGTGGGCAAGTCAGCATTCATTCATGCCATACAGCCTGAACTGAACCTGAAAATAGGAGATATCTCTCAGGTCCATGAAAAGGGGATGCATACTACAACTTATGCGACTATGTATGCTCTGTCGTTCGGCGGATTTATCATAGATACTCCGGGAATTAAGGAATTCGGACTTACCGGATTTGAAAGAAGTGAGGTGGCTGAACGGTTTCCTGAAATGCGCAAATTCCAGATAGGATGCAGGTTTAATAACTGTATGCATATTAACGAACCCGGATGTGCTGTGATTCAAGCAGTTGAAGACGGACTCATTTCGGAGGAACGTTATAATAACTATCTTGATATCCTGCAGGATGAATATTTTGATGTCGTCGATTATAGAGATAAAAAGAAATTATTATGAGAGTTGTAATACAGAGGGTGATTGAATCCAGCGTGACTATTGACGGAAATGTCAAAGGAAAAATAGGCAAGGGGCTGATGATTTTGGTTGGCTTTGAAGCGACTGACACTCAAGAGGATATCGATTGGATTAGTTATAAGATAGTAAATCTTAGAATTTTCCCCGATGCTAATGGTGTTATGAATGTTTCAATTTTGGATGCTGACGGAGAGGTGCTGATTATCAGTCAGTTCACGCTGATGGCTTCGACAAAGAAAGGTAACAGACCGTCCTACATACATGCTGCTCCGCCCGATATTTCAATTCCTTTATATGAAGCTTTTCTCAAGAAAATGGACGAGCTTCTGCCTCATACGGTTCAATCAGGCATTTTCGGTGCTGATATGAAGGTCGCTTTGGTTAATGATGGACCAGTGACTATTTTAATTGATTCCAAAAACAGATATTAATAATTATTCTTGTCCGCTAAACATAATAATGCCCTTCCAGCTCATTGTAACACATCGGACAATCAATTCATAATACTCTGTCGAAATAACGCTTAAGCTTTCCTTCATTTATCACCGCATTGAGGGCTGCAGTATCGTAAGGACAGCATTCGGAATCATAGCAATCTATTCCAAACCTACGACCTTTTTGATCATTCCTGAACCACCATTCCTCTATCGGATTGTCGT
>JAFYJP010000090.1 GCA_017538085.1 Bacteroidales bacterium
ATTATCGGCTGACATTTGTAGCAAATTTACTATTTTTGCAGCTGCAAATCTGATTGCAGAAAATCACGCTGCAAATCTTAGGTTTGCACCCGAAAATGAAACATCTGATAACTGACATAATCGCCGTCTTCATGATTGTTCTGCTGCTGGTCTTCTCCACAGGACTGCATCTGTATGAACATATATGCTTCGTTGACAACGAAATGGAAATAACCTTCTTTGAAGATGAAATCCATGATGCCCACTGTGTTCACTATGATGCCCACGACAGTTATGAGTCCAACAACAATGACGACTGTTATGTCCAGTCGCATACATGCTCATTGTCAAGCATCTATCTTATCCTATGCCAGTATTGCAGTTTTATTGATGAGTTCAATGTGACTGCTGATAGTTTTGAGATTTTCACTCCGATATTAAACAACTCGGAAAACTTCAACGTCAGTTTGTTCAATCGCCTGATTGACGGCAATGACCGTCTCAAAACTTTCCGACCCGTATTGTTTGCCGGAACGGCAAGGCAAATCGTCAATATTTTCCATAATTCCAAAATTTTCCCTGTCGGTTAATTGATTGTAAACATCCCCGTTTTGATTGAAAACGTCTCCCGTTTCATATCATCGGGGCACGATATGTGGTGATATGCCGCAAATCTGCAAGTATTATTATCAATTATTTATTTAGATACGGAAAATTTGAATTGTATGAAAAAATTATTTTTGATATTGTTGGCTGTCTGTCCGGCCATGTTATTTGGACAGAATATCACAGGTCATGTATATGAAGAGAGCGATTCGGAAAAAAATCCGATTTCGGGTGTGAATGTTTACTGGGTGAATACAACTGAGGGCACTGCCACCGATGCAGAAGGGTATTTCGAGCTGAGGCGTCCGTCCAAGTCATATAAACAGTTGGTCATAAGTTATATAGGTTTTGAAAAAGATACTGTTTCGGTAGAAAAGAAACAGAAGGATATTGAGATATTTCTTCGCATTAACAAGGAGTTGAAGGAAGTAAAGATTGTGAGTCGCGAACCTTCGGCACACATCGACCGTATGTCCTCCCGTTCGGTTCAGGAAATCACTGGAGCCGAACTTTGTAAGGCGGCGTGCTGCAATCTCGGTGAAAGCTTCGAGACCAATGCTTCGGTGGATGTCAGCTACAGCGATGCGGTTACTGGAGCCAAGCAGATTCAGCTTCTGGGTCTTTCGGGAATTTATACTCAGATGATGGTTGATAATGTGCCTGACCTTTACGGATTGGCACAGCCTTTCGGTCTGTCGTATATTCCGGGAACATGGATGAAGGCCATTCAGATTTCAAAAGGATGCTCTTCGGTCATTGACGGTTACACTGCTGTTGCCGGACAAATTAACACTAACACCAAAGATCCTGACGATGAGGAAAAAATTGCCTTAAACGGTATGTTCAACAGCATGATGGCGTGTGAAGGCAACTTTGTCGGAAGAGTCAAGTTCAACAAGCATCTTTCCACCAACCTTATGCTTCATGCGGGTAGTATGCAGATGAAACATGATGCTAATGGAGATGGGTTTCTTGACATGCCGATGATGTCCACCATTAATATCCGTAACAAGTGGAAATACCGCATTGATGCTGTCTCCATGCTTCAGATGGCACTAAATGCACTGTATGAAAATCGTGCCGGCGGCCAGATGGCATATTATGAAAATGCCAATAACGGCGACTTCTATGGTATCAATATCGGGACCAAACGTTTTGAAGCTTTGCTGAAGGGCGGTCATGAGTTCAATGATGACTTCAACATAGCCTTCAAATCGTCAGGCGCCTATCATAACCAGACTTCTTTTTATGGGAAGAACACTTACGATGCTGTTGAAAAGACTTTCTATTTCAACACTGTGTTTCAAGGGATTTTCGGTGGTGACGAGGCTCATTCGTTTTCTACTGGTCTGAGCTATTATTATGATGATTATGTTGAAAATATTCATATCAACAAAGTTGATGGCGCTGAGGCTCCTGTAATAGGCAATGTGCTGAACGACACTGTGTTAACTATGACAGAAAGTGTTCCTGGTGCTTATTTTGAATACACTTTCCATAAGGAGAATCTGCCTATTGTCATAGTTGGAATTCGTGGTGATTATCACAACAACTATGGTTTTTTTGTTACTCCCCGTTTTCACGTCAGATATACGCTCAATGAACACAATGTGTTTCGCGCTTCAGTGGGAAAGGGTTATAGAACCGCTCATATCCTTTCTGAAAACTCATCATTGCTTGCAAGCTCCAAACAACTTGTTATTATTGATAATTTGAAGATGGAGGAGGCCTGGAATTATGGAATCAACTACACTCGTTATTTCGATATAAATGAGAAAGAACTGACACTTAATCTTTCAGCATATCGCACTCATTTCAAGAATCAGGTGATAGTAGATATGGACAATGACTACAGATATGTATATTTTTACAATCTTCCTGGCAGGTCATTCTCCAATGTCTTTCAGATTGAAGGAAACTA
>JAFYJP010000091.1 GCA_017538085.1 Bacteroidales bacterium
AGCAGTAGCAGCAGCAGCTCCTGCAGGAGAAGCAGCAGCAGTAGAAGAAAAGACTGAATTCGATGTTATCCTCAAAGAAGCTGGTCCAAAGAAACTTGACGTTGTAAAACTCGTTAAGAATCTTACAGGCGAAGGTCTGAAGGAATCAAAGGCTTTAGTTGACAATGCTCCTTCACCACTGAAGCAGGGTGTCAGCAAAGACGAGGCAGAACACATGAAAGCAGAATTGGAAGCTGCCGGAGCTGTCGTTGAAGTTAAATAATCATTTTCCCCCATATAGAAATAGACGTGACGGGCTTTCAGCCAGTCATCGTCTATTTCTTGTTTTTATTTACAACACTTTATTCTTTTTTTTAAAACCATAATCCTCATAAGGTGGCTTTGAATCATTACGATAGAATCAATTTTTCTAAAACAAAAATAAAAGCTGATTATCCTGACTTACTTGATATTCAGCTAAAGTCGTTTCATGACTTCTTCCAATTGGACTGCAGTCCTGAGAACAGACAAAAAGAAGGACTTTATAAAGCATTTTCAGAGAATTTCCCGATTCACGATGCGAGAAATAATTTTGTCCTCGAATTTGTCGATTACTTTATCGACCCTCCCAGATACTCCATCAGCGAATGCATGGAAAGAGGCCTTACCTACAGTGTGCCTCTTAAAGCCAAATTAAAACTCTATTGCACCGACCCGGAACATGAAGATTTCGAGACTGTGGTGCAAGACGTGTATCTGGGCATGATTCCTTACATGACCCCTAATGGGACATTCTGCATAAACGGTGCAGAACGTATTGTTGTATCACAACTTCACCGTTCCCCTGGCGTATTCTTCGGAAGTCACCTCCACGTAAACGGCATGCAGCTGTATTCAGCCCGTATCATCCCGTTCAAAGGCTCATGGATGGAATTCACAACCGATATAAACAATGTCATGTATGCTTATATCGACAGAAAAAAGAAATTGCCGGTAACTACCCTCCTCCGCGCCATAGGCTACGAATCAGATAAGGATATTCTCGAAATATTCGACCTGGCCGAAGAAATAAAGGTCTCAAAAACAGGCCTTAAGAGAGTTTTAGGCAGAAAACTCGCCGCTCGTGTCGTAAGAACATGGACCGAGGACTTCGTAGATGAAGATACCGGCGAAGTAGTATCCATTGAACGTACTTCAGTCATCGTTGAACGTGAAACGATACTGGAAAATGAACATATTGAACAAATAATCGATGCAGGCGTCAAAACCATTCTCATACATAAAGACCAGCCTGAATCACTCGACTATTCCATAATATTCAATACGCTCCAAAAAGATACAGCCAACAACGAAAAAGAAGCTATTGAATTCATATATCGTCAGTTACGTAACTCAGACCCTCCAGATGAAGAAACTGCACGAGGCGTCATTGAAAAACTCTTCTTCTCCGACAAGAGATATGACCTCGGTGACGTGGGACGATATAAAATCAACAAAAAACTCGGACTCGACATATCTCCTGACGTAAGAGTACTTACGAACAAAGATATTATATCCATAATAAACTACCTTATCCGTCTTATCAACTCCAAAGTTGAAGTCGATGATATCGACCACTTAAGCAACCGCCGTATCAGAACAGTAGGCGAACAGTTCTACAACCAGTTCTGCGTCGGTCTTCTCCGTATGACCCGTACCATCAAGGAAAGAATGAATGTCAGAGACAATGAGACATTTACACCGGCCGAACTTATCAACGCCAAGGCACTGTCATCAGTAATCAATTCATTCTTCGGCACGAACCAGCTGTCACAGTTCATGGATCAGACAAACCCATTGTCGGAAATCACACACAAGAGAAGAATTTCTTCCCTCGGTCCCGGCGGTCTTTCCCGTGAACACGCAGGATTTGAGGTCCGTGACGTTCACTACACCCACTACGGTCGTCTGTGTACCATTGAAACTCCTGAAGGTCCTAACATCGGTCTTATTTCATCACTCAGCGTCTATGCACGTATCAACAACCTCGGTTTTATCGAAACACCTTATTTGCCAGTTGAAAACTGCAGAGTATGCATAGAACAGCAGCCAAAATACATGACTGTTGAAGAGGAAGAAGGTAAGAACATAGCTCAAGCCAAGACTGAAATTGACGAACAGGGCAACATAACAGAAACAAGAGTCAAGGCAAGACGTCTGGCTGACTTCCCTATCGTTTCAAAGGAAGAAGTCCAGCTTATAGACGTTGCTCCTAACCAGATTGCATCCATTGCAGCATCACTGATTCCATTCCTCGAACATGATGATGCAAACAGAGCCCTGATGGGTTCCAACATGATGCGTCAGGCTGTTCCGCTGCTTAATCCTGAAGTTCCAATCGTAGGAACAGGTATCGAAATTCCTGTTGTAAAGGATTCCCGTGTCCTCATCAATGCAGAAGGCAACGGCACAGTGGAATACTCCGACTCCACCACTATTACAATCAGATATGACAGAACTGCTGAAGATGAATTTGAAAGTTTCGACGAACCAGTCAAGACCTATCATCTTACAAAATACAGACGTACCAACCAAAGCACCTGCATCAACCTCCGCCCTATCGTAAGAAGAGGCGACAGAGTTGAAAAAGGACAGCCTCTGTGCGAAGGCTACGGAACCCAAAACGGCGAACTGGCCCTCGGACGCAATATGAAGGTTGCCTTCATGCCTTGGAAAGGCTACAACTATGAGGATGCCATTGTTATCTCCCAAAGAGTACTTAAGGAAGACATCTTCACATCAGTTCACATTGAAGAATTCACTCTCGAAGTCCGTGACACAAAACGCGGTATCGAAGAGTTAACCAATGATATTCCTAACGTCAGTGCAGACGCAACCAAAGACCTTGACGACAATGGCCTCGTAAGAGTCGGCGCCGAAGTCGTTGAAGGCGACATCCTTATTGGTAAAATCTCACCTAAGGGTGAAAGCGATCCGACTCCTGAAGAGAAACTCCTTAGAGCAATCTTCGGCGACAAGGCAGGTGACGTTAAAGATGCTTCCATGAAAGCACCTCCTTCAATGAAGGGCGTTGTAATCAATACCAAACTGTTCTCCAAATCCATCAAGGACCGCAAGCAAAGAGCCAAGGAAAAAGAAACCCTTGCAGCCACTGATGAAAAGTACAAAAAGGAATTTGACGAGCTTCACGCAAAAGTCGTCAGCAAGCTGTTTTCACTGCTCAATGGCAAGTCAAGCCAGGGAGTATATAACAACTACAAGGAAGAAATAATTCCTAAGAGAACAAAATACAACCAGAAGAACCTGTCAACAGTTGACTACACCATAGTCAATGCCAACAACTGGACTACCGATGCCTCAAAGAACGAGATCATCAAACGCATCATCTTCAATTACAACCAAAAATACAAGGAGATTCTCGGCAGATACAACCGCGAGAAGTTTGTGACCTCAGTGGGCGACGAACTGCCAAGCGATATTGTCCAGATGGCAAAGGTTTATGTTGCAAAGAAGCGCAAACTCAGAGTAGGCGACAAGATGTCAGGCCGTCACGGTAACAAGGGTATTGTTTCCAGGATAGTGAGAGAGGAGGATATGCCTTTCCTCGAAGACGGAACACCTGTTGACATAGTACTTAACCCATTGGGTGTACCTTCACGTATGAACCTCGGACAGATATTCGAGACCATACTTGGATGGGCCGGACACGAACTGGGAGTCAAATTCGCAACACCTATCTTCGATGGTGCATCTCTCGAAGAGGTCAACTCCTACATAAAGAAAGCCGGACTGCCGGAAAACGGCATGTGTTACCTGTATAACGGTGAAACAGGCGAAAAATTCACAGAGCCTGCAACAGTCGGATACATCTACATGATTAAGCTGCACCACATGGTTGATGACAAGATGCACGCACGTTCCATAGGGCCATATTCCATGATTACCCAGCAGCCTTTGGGTGGTAAAGCCCAATTCGGCGGCCAGCGTTTCGGTGAAATGGAGGTTTGGGCTCTCGAAGCATTCGGCGCATCAAATATACTTCAAGAAATTCTTACTGTAAAATCAGATGATGTACAAGGAAGAGCAAAAGCATACGAAGCTATTGTAAAGGGAGATGTCATGCCGGAACCTAACCTTCCGGAATCTTTCAACGTTCTCGTACACGAACTTAGATGCCTCGGCTTAAACATTACATTTGAATAATCATTGAAGATCACTTAAAAACATAGTTATCAATGGCATACAAAAGTGAACAAAAAAGCAACAATAATTTCAAGTCTATAACCATCAGCCTTGCATCACCGGAGTCTATACTGGAACGTTCCTGCGGTGAGGTGCTGAAACCGGAGACTATCAACTATAGAACCTACAAGCCGGAAGCCGACGGTCTTTTCTGCGAAAAGATATTCGGACCCGTTAAAGACTGGGAATGTCATTGCGGCAAATATAAAAGAATAAGATACAAAGGCATAATTTGCGACCGTTGCGGCGTCAAAGTTACAGAGAAGAAAGTACGTAGAGAGAACTCAGGACACATAAAACTCGTCGTCCCTGTAGCTCATATCTGGTATTTCCGCTCTCTCCCCAACAAGATAGGTGCTCTGCTCGGACTTCAGACCAAGAAACTTGACAGTATCATTTACTATGAAAAGTTCATTGTCATCAATCCTGGCATCGTAGCCCAAAACCCTGAACTCAACGGCAGTCACTATATGGATCTCCTCTCGGAAGAAGAATACTACAACATCGTTAAAGACCTTCCGGTAGAAAACCAATATCTTGACGATTCAGATCCCGACAAGTTCGTTGCAAAGATGGGTGCAGAAGCCATCTGCGAACTTCTTTCAAAGATAGATCTTGACGCTGATGCAGCTGCTCTTCGTAAAATAGCCGATAATGAGTCATCACAGCAAAGAAAGGCTGAAGCACTCAAACGTCTTCATGTTTTCGAAGCTTTCCGTGAAGCCAACAAGAAGATGGAAAACCGTCCAGAATGGATGATTATAAAGGTAGTGCCTGTCATCCCACCTGAGCTGCGTCCTCTCGTACCGTTGGATGGCGGAAGATTTGCAACATCCGACCTTAACGACCTCTACAGAAGGGTCATCATTCGTAATAACCGACTGAAACGTCTTATTGAAATCAAAGCGCCAGACGTTATCATGCGTAATGAGAAACGTATGCTCCAAGAAGCTGTCGATGCTTTGCTTAACAATTCCCGCAAGACAAACTCAGTAAGACCTGAGGCAAACAACGCCCTCAAGTCATTGAGCGACAGTCTGAAAGGTAAACAAGGACGTTTCCGTCAGAACCTGCTTGGTAAACGTGTTGACTATTCCGGTCGTTCCGTTATCGTTGTAGGTCCAGAACTGAAACTGAACGAATGCGGTCTGCCTAAGGAAATGGCATCAGAATTATACAAGCCATTCATCATCAGGAAACTTATCGAAAGAGGTATCGTTAAAACAGTTAAATCTGCAAAGAAGATAGTTGACAAAAAGGATACCGTTGTATGGGATATCCTCGAGAACATACTCAAGGGTCACCCTATATTGCTCAACCGTGCTCCTACCCTTCACCGTCTTGGTATTCAGGCATTCCAGCCTAAACTTATCGAAGGCAAGGCAATACAACTGCACCCGTTGGCATGTACGGCATTCAACGCCGATTTCGACGGTGACCAGATGGCTGTCCATGTACCATTAGGAAATGCGGCAGTTCTCGAAGCACAAATGCTGATGCTGGCTTCTCACAATATCCTTAATCCTGCCAACGGCGCTCCTACTACAGTCCCGTCACAGGATATGATTCTCGGTCTGTATTACATGACTAAGGAAAGAAAAAGCACTCCTGAATACCCTATCAAGGGCGAAGGTCTGAGATTCTACTCTCCTGAAGAGGTCATAATAGCATACAACGAGCATAAAGTTGACATGCATGCAGGCATAACCGTAAGGATATTGAACGTTGAGACAAACAAATACGAAAATATTCATACCACAACAGGTAGAGTCCTGTTCAATAGAGTTACTCCACCTGCCTACCCATTCATCAACCAGCTGTTAAAGAAGAAAAATGTCAGGGATATCATCAGTGATGTTCTCAAGAAAACCGATAACACCTCAACAATCCAGTTCCTGGATGCCATGAAAGAAATGGGATACAGGAATGCATTCGAAGCAGGTCTGTCATTCAATCTTGGTGACATTCTCATTCCTAAAAACAAGGCTGCCTTGATAGAGGATGCTCATGGAAAGGTTGATGAAATCACAGATGAATACAACTTTGGTAACATTACAAACACCGAAAGATACAATCAGGTAATCGATACTTGGGGACGTGTGGTCACACAAATCACCGATTCTCTGATGAAGACCATCACGGAAGACAGACAAGGATTCAATCCTATCTACATGATGATTGACTCAGGTGCCCGTGGTTCCAAGGAACAGATACGTCAGTTGTGCGGACTCAGAGGTTTGATGCAGAAGCCGCAGAAATCAACTGCCGGCGGTGCCGAAATCATCGAGAACCCTATTCTTTCAAACTTCAAGGAAGGTCTGTCAGTCCACGATTACTTCATCTCAACCCATGGTGCGCGTAAAGGTCTTGCCGATACCGCTTTGAAGACAGCTGATGCCGGATACCTTACAAGACGTCTGGTCGATGTTGCCCACGATTGCATCATAACCGAAGATGACTGCGGAACCCTCAGAGGAATTACAATCACAGCTCTGAAGAAAAACGACAGCATCATCGAATCTCTTCGCGACAGAATCATCGGTCGTGTAACTCTTCACGACATATACCATCCGAAGGACGGTACGATAATTCTCAAAGCCGGTGAGGAAATAACCGAAAAATATGCAAAACTGATTGAAGAATCAGGTATTGAGGAACTTGAAATCAGATCAGTTCTTACATGTGAATCCAAGAGAGGTGTATGTGCAAAATGTTATGGACGTAACCTTGCAACATCGAAGATGGTTCAGATGGGTGAAGCTGTCGGCGTAATTGCCGCACAATCAATCGGTGAACCTGGTACACAGTTGACACTGCGTACATTCCACACCGGTGGTTCTGCACGTAACGTCGGTATCGATGCAAAACTCGAAGCCAACTATGACGGTATCATCGAATTCGAGGAACTCCGTTACATACCTTACGTCAATAAGAATGGCGAACAATTCCACCGCGTTATCGGACGTGCAGGTGAAATGAAGATTATCAATGAAACCACAGGCATTGTCCTTACCAACACTTTGATTCCATACGGTTCAAGACTGTTCTTCAAATCAGGCGACAAAGTCAAGAAGGGCGATTTAATCTGCGATTGGGATGCATTCAACACCGACATATACACAGATGTCGTAGGTAGGGTCGTTTATGAATCCATTTTGGAAGGTATCACAATGAAATCCGAAATGGATGAAGTAACAGGCTACACCCAGAAGATTATCATAGAAAGCAAACAGAAGCTGAAAACCCCTGCAATCAATATTGTCAGCCCTGAAGGTGAAATCATCAAACGTTTTGATATGCCTATCGGTGCTCACATTGAAGTTGAAGAAGATTCAATCGTTAAAGCCGGTGACATCCTTGCCAAGATACCAAAAGAACAGAAAGGTAAGGCAAGTGATATTACAGGCGGTCTTCCACGTGTTACCGAACTCTTTGAGGCACGTAACCCGTCGGATCCTGCAATTGTATCCGAAATCGACGGTACCGTCTCCTTCAGCAAAAAACCTAAACGTGGTAACCGCGAAGTCGTCATCACTTCAAAGACAGGTGATGTAAGAAAATATCTGATTCCAACATCCAAACAGATTCTTGCACAGGAAATGGACTACGTAAAGGCAGGTACTCCTCTGTCAGAAGGTCTGATGACCCCTGCAGACATCCTTGCCATCAAGGGTCCTATGAAAGTTCAGGAATATATCGTAAATGAAATCCAGGAAGTTTATCGTATGCAGGATGTAAAAATCAGCGACAAGCATTTTGAAGTCATAGTGAGACAAATGATGCGTAAAGTTGAGATTGATGAAGCCGGCGATTCAAAGTTCCTTCAGGAAGATATCGTCAATCGTACTGAATTCAACGAAGAGAACGACTGGCTGTTCGGACGTCACGTAATACTTGATGCCGGAGATTCCCAGAAATTCAAAGCAGGCGAAATCGTCAGCGCAAGAGACTTCAGGGAAGAAAACTCCAATCTGAAACGTAAAGACTTGAAACTGATGACATCAAGAGCGGCAAAACCGGCAACGGCAAAGCAAATGCTTCAAGGTATCACAAGAGCATCACTTCAGACATCAAGCTGGATTTCCGCAGCATCCTTCCAGGAGACCACCAAGGTTCTTACCGAAGCATCAATCAGAGCAAAAACTGACTACCTGCTCGGTATGAAGGAAAACGTCATCGTCGGTCACAAGATTCCTGCCGGCACCGGACTGCGTTCATACAACAATATCCGGGTTGCACCTAAGGAAACCCTTGAAACTCTGAAGGATGAACTTGATGAAAACGAAAAAGAGAAAATAATCGATGACAACATCATCAACATCACTTCTGAAGACTTCGTACAGGAAGAAACTGGATACAATGCAGATGAATTGCCAGAATCAACCACAACTATCGAAGAATTAAACGAGCAATAATTATGGAAGAAAAAAATAAACAACAAATTAATATTGAAATGAATGACGATGTTGCAGAAGGTATCTATTCCAATCTGGCAATAATCTCTCATTCCAATACAGAATTTATCATTGATTTTCTGAAAATAATGCCTAACATGCCTAAGGCAAAAGTCAAATCAAGAATTGTCTTGACACCACAACATGCCAAAAGACTTATGAGGGCTTTGGAAGATAACATGCAGAAATATGAGCAGACACACGGCAAAGTCTCTGACACAAACAGCAACCAGTTTACGGTTCCGTTCGGAGGTCCAACCGGTCAAGCATAAAAGTATTAACCGATTCTAATAACAATTAAAATTTAAGTTATATGTCAGGACATAATAAATGGTCAACCATTAAGAGAAAAAAAGGCGCAAACGATGCAAAACGTTCCAAAGCCTTTTCAAAGATTATCAAGGAGATTACCGTAGCTGTTAAAGAGGGCGGTGCAGATCCAGATTCCAACCCAAGATTAAGAATGGCTATCACTAATGCCAAGAGCATCAGTATGCCTAAAGACAACATTACCAGAGCCATAAGCAAAGGTAAGGACAAAGACAGTGCAAACTTCTCCGAAGTTTCATACGAAGGCTACGGCCCTCACGGAATTGCTATCTTTGTTGACTGTACAACCGACAACCCTCAGAGAACTATCGCCAATGTCCGCTCCATCTTCACAAAACACAATGGTAGCATAGGCAAAAACGGCTCACTTTCATTCCTTTTCGACCGCAAGGCTATCTTTACCATCAACGCAGCTGATGTACAGGACCCTGATGAGTTCGAACTCGAAGCAATCGAAGCCGGTGCTGAAGACATCGATAAAGATGAGGAAGAAGGAACTCTCACAATTACAACATCTTTCGAAGATTATGGTAACATGATCAACAAACTGTCAGAGCTCAAAATAGAACCTACCAGCGCTGAAATAGCCCGTATCCCTAACGATACAGTCAAAGTAAGCGAAGATGTTGCCCGCTCAGTTCTCAAGATGGTTGATATGCTTGAGGATGACGATGACGTTGTTGACGTCTTCCACAACATGGATGTCCCAGATTCAGTTCTCGAAGAAGAGTAATATTATTTTCATAATACAAATAAAAAACGCCACTCAAATGAGCGGCGTTTTTTTTTGAGGATTTTCCAAATGATACTACAGCAGATGGAATGTATCCTGTGCGATTACGAGTTCCTCATTGGTTTCTACGACCATGACTTTAACCTTTGAATCAGGTTTCGACAGCATCTTTGTGCCACGTGACGTTCTGTTCAACTCAAAATCGAAGTCGATACCAAGATACTCCATATTTTCCATGATTCTGCCTCTTGTCGAAGCATCGTTTTCACCAATACCGCCAGTGAAGACGATAAGGTCAACACCACCCATTGCTGCTGTGTAAGCACCGATATATTTCTTAACTCTGTACGCAAACATTTCAAGTGCAAGAATGCAATTCTTGTTGCCTTCATTTGCAGCGGACTCAATATCACGCATATCAGATGAAATGCAGGATATGCCTCTCAGACCGCTCTTCTTGTTCACGAGATTGCTTAGTCCGTCAATGTCAAGATGCTCAAGATTGGCAATTGTCAGAGCTGCACCTATGTCAAGGTCACCACAACGAGTACCCATCATAATGCCTTCGATAGGTGTCAGGCCCATTGAAGTATCCATCGACTTACCGTTCTTAACTGCTGCAAGAGAGCTTCCGTTACCTAAGTGACAGGTAATAATTTTTGAGTTGTTGTAATCAAGTCCTGCGAGTTTTGCACCGAGAGCGGAGACATATCTGTGACTTGTTCCGTGGAAACCATATCTGCGAATAGCATATTTCTTGTATAGTTCGTAAGGAAGGGCATACATGTATGAATATTCAGGCATTGTCTGATGAAATGCCGTATCAAAAACTGCAACCTGTGGAACGTTAGGAAGAAGAGCCTGCATTGCACGGATGCCTTCGATGTTAGGCGGATTGTGCAACGGGGCAAGATGAATGCATTCAGTCAAAGCATCTATTACTGAATCGGTTATTCTTACGCTGCCGCTGTATTTTTCACCTGCATGCACTACCCTATGCCCAACTGCACCTATTTCGTTGATGGAATGCAGACAGCCCATTTCAGGGTCAAGAAGGCATTCGAGTACAGTGTTGATACCGACCTTGTGATTAGGAATATCTTTATTGACAACCTTTTTGTCAAATCCCATTTTTTCATGTTTGATGAAAGAATCAGGAAGACCGATTTTTTCAACAACGCCTTTTGCCAGCACTTTTTCGCTTGGCATGTCGAAGACCTGATACTTTATCGAGGAGCTTCCACAGTTGATTACTAATATTTTCATATAGAGTTATTATTACAATTTAAGTCCGGCTGCCTGATTTGCAGCAATTGAAACAACATTAACAATATCACTTACGGAGCATCCGCGTGACAAGTCGTTGATAGGTGCAGCCATTCCCTGCAAGATAGGGCCTATGGCTTCAGCACCAGCAAGACGCTGAACAAGTTTATAACCGATATTTCCAGCTTCAAGTGACGGGAATACCAAAACGTTGGCATGACCTGCAACTATGCTGCCTGGAGCCTTGCTTGAACCGACTTTCTGTACGATAGCGGCATCAGCTTGCATCTCACCGTCTAAGACCAATGACGGATCCATTGATTTTGCGATTTTTGTGGCTTCCACGACCTTGTCAACCATTTCATGCTTTGCACTGCCCTTTGTGGAGAAACTGAGCATTGCGACTATAGGATCAATCTGCGCTACAACCTTTGCGGTACGTGCAGTACAGACGGCAATCTGTGCAAGCTCCTCTGCCGTTGGATTAGGACATACGGCACAATCGGCAAAAACGAGCAGATTACCCGGAACATAAGGATTATCCTTCAACATCATGATGAAAGCACCTGACACTACCGACATGCCCGGAGCCGTCTTGACAATCTGCAATGCCGGACGGAGCACATCACCCGTTGCATTCATTGCACCGGCAACTTCAGCATCGGCATCACCGTTCTTAATCATTAATGTACCAAGATACAGAGGATTTTCAACCAGTTTCTTGGCCTCTTCGATAGTCATGCCTTTCTTCTTGCGAAGTTCATACAAAAGTTCGGTATAAATATCCTTCTTGTCATGTTGCTTAGGGTCAACTATGTTTGCTCTTTCAATATTTTTCAGGGCAAATTTCCCTGCCAGTTTCATGACATCATCGCGATCACCGATAAGAGTTACCTGGGCTATACCATGTTCAATAATCTGGTCTGCTGCCTGTATGGTCCTCTCCTCTGTACCTTCGGGAAGAACCACACGTTTATTGAGACTTACTGCTTTCTTTCTTATTTGTTCTAACAAGTTCATAATTTGAATAATTTTGCCGCGAAGTTAAACATTTTTTTTAAATAATTATTGTTACTTTGCAATCATAAAACCAAAGATAAGGACAAATAACACAATTCACTTTGTTACAGATATATACATATTATTTCTCAAGACCGTTCACCTCATTATTCAATGAAAGTTGGGTTAATGTTGTGCTGATTTTGTCACTCGCTCTATTTGCAGTTTTGCTGACATTCAGAAGAAACAGGCTCCAATATGTTCCCGAAGCCTTGGTCAGCGAATCTGGAATGAACAAACTTGAACACGACGGACGACTTCTTGAAGACTGGAGCGGTTATTTGATGATGCTGTTCTACACAATTATCACGGCACTATTTTACTATGAGTTGTTCAGTATCAGGGATGTACACATAGGCAGCTACAAGGGATTAGGAATGTATTCCATTATTGCCGCAGTGGTTTTTGGACTTCCGGTTGCAAAAATGCTCTTCGTTTCATTCATGCTTATGCTTGCAGACTGCCGCATGGCAAATTCTAAATTTTTATCCACAATTATCACCTATAATTTTGCAGTTGGGACCATCCTTCTGCCAATATTGTTCCTTACGACATACACCAACATTAAACTACTAATATACATTGCTTTAGGAATAATAGTCCTACTATATGCGCTTGAATTTGTCATTCTGTTTTTGAATGGAATGAGCTACAAAAAATTGCAGAATATCTATTTTTTTGTATATCTTTGCATCCTAAAAATTTTACCAGCAATTATCATAGGATTAATCACTACGAATCAATTGTAGATTATTGATAGTCAAACAATTAAATGGATGCAAGATGAAAATAAAAAATATATTATTTTCTCAGCCTAAACCTGCTGATATTGAAAAATCCCCATACCAGAGTCTGATTTCAAATTTCAATGTCAACCCAACTTTTGAGCAATTCATCAAAATAGAAGGGATGACAGCCAATCAGTTCAGATTAGACAAAATATACATGCAGGAATACGGCGCCATTATTTTCACAAGCCGTAATGCCATTGACCATTTGTTCAGAATTGTTAAGGAGATGAAATATAACATTCCCGATACAATGAAATATTTCTGCAACTCCGAATCCACCGCCTTATATCTCCAGAAATATGTTCAGTACAGAAAAAGGAAAATCTTCCACGGCAAGCAGGAACTAAGCGAAATACTTGACATAATTCTGAAAAACAAAGACGACAAATACCTGTTCCCATGCTCTGATGTCCAAGGTCAGAACATTACGGATATGCTCAATGAAAATGGAATAAACTATAAAAGAGCCACCATCTACAAAACAGTGTCAAAAGACATAAAAAAACTCGACCTGACACAGTTTGACATGATTGTACTCTTCACCCCTTCCGGTGTAAAATCACTGTTTGACAACTTCCCTGATTTCCAACAGGGCAACATCATCTTCGGCGGATTCGGCCAACACACAATTAAGGCAATGGAAGAAGCAGGTCTGAAAACCGATGTCATCGCTCCTACTGAAAAAACACCATCGATGACTATGGCTATCGAACAATATATCAAAAATAACAAATAGCTTCTTTTGATGCCAGTCAAACATAATCTTACCAAAGCCGAAAGACTTCATAGCAAAACCTTAATAGACAAACTGTTTAAGAACGGAACAAGAAAATATTCATACGGTATTATTTTCTATAACCTATTAACTGACCAAGCGCTATCATCAGACTACAAAGATGTTTCCATCATCGTGGTCGCAAGAAAAAAACAATTCAAACACGCAGTTGACAGAAACAGGATAAAACGACTTTTCAGAGAAGCTTTCAGAAACAACAAATATATACTTGACAATTTGATTCCGGATGACAAACATCTTATGCTTGGCATGATATATGTAGGCAATGAATTACCTGAATATTCCTTCTGTTTCAAGCATGTTGAGAATTATCTGACCACATTGGCAACACAATTTAAAAATCAGAAGAAGTGAAAAAAATATTAGGCAAAATTCTAATCTGTCTTATTGTCTTCTATCAAAAGGCCATTTCACCATATCTGCCAAACTCTTGCAGATACACACCGACATGCTCACAATATGGCATAGAAGCCATCACGAAATACGGTCCTTTTAAGGGCGGGTGGCTGACCTTCAAACGCATCCTGTCATGCAACCCTTGGGGCGGCAGCGGTTATGATCCGGTACCATAATAATTTTTTTACTGTTTTCACGTTATCAGAATATGAAAAAAATAATATCAACAATCATCATTTTAGGCATAATCTTCACATTATCAGCCCAAAGCAGCAATTTCGAGATTTCCAAAAACATGGAAATATACACATCAGTTTATAAATCATTATTCCAGAACTATGTTGACGACATCAACTCGGGCGAACTGATGCGTACCGGAATCGATGCAATGCTCAAAACCCTTGACCCATATACAGTCTATAAATCGGAATCTGAAATTGAAGACTTCAGATATATGACCACCGGACAATACGGCGGAATCGGAGCATTAATACAGCAGCAGGGCGAATATGTCGTGATAAGTGAACCTTATCAGGGTTTTCCAGCCGACAAGGCAGGTCTTATCGCAGGTGACAAGATACTGAAGATTGACTCAAAGGACATGAAGGGGAAATCTTCCTCCGACATCAGCGAACTGATGAAAGGCGAACCTGGCTCATCATTCGAACTCACCGTGGAAAGATACGGCGAGAAAAAACCTATTGTCAAGAAAATAACCCGCGAGGTCGTGAGCATCCCGTCAGTAGCTTTCTACAAAGTAACCGACGACTCAATAGGATACATATATTTTTCAAGCTTTACCGCCAACTCAGGAGCAGAATTCAATAACGCATACCTTGACCTCAATAAAGAGAAAGAACTAAAAGGACTTATCATCGACATAAGAAGCAACGGCGGCGGTCTGCTTAATGAAGCTGTCAACATCATGGG
>JAFYJP010000092.1 GCA_017538085.1 Bacteroidales bacterium
ATATCCTTAACCCCTATGCTTTGCTCAAAGCTGCTGAAGGCAAAAGACAGGATTTTTAATCAGACACCGTCGGAAGAAACGAAAAAGAAACGTATCACATACGAAAACACCGTGGTGCGTTTGCTTGACAATATAGACAAATTATATGCAAAATCACTATATTTCTGTATAAGGCACAAGTTCATCTCAGTGCTGGTTTTAATAGCTGTTTTCGCAGTTTCCATGTTACCTGTTGTAAAAGGAAAGCTCGGCACTAACTTCATGCCTTCCTCCGATGAAGGTCGTTTGTCGCTGACTGTCGAATTGCAGAGAGGCACTCGGGTCGAAGAGACCATGAAGACCGCAAGAGCTATTGAGAATGCCGTATTTGTCTCTGTTCCTGAAACACAATTGATTTCAACGTCACTGGGTTCGAGCGACGAGTCAGGTATCTCCTCAATATTTTCATCTACCAACAACAACAAAATTTCAATGACTGTCCGCTGTTCCAAGAAAAATGAGCGTGAACGTGGCATAGAGGAAATATCCGAAGTGATACGGCAGGAACTTGCAAAAATGCCTGAAATAATCAGATACCAGGTCTCCACACGTGGTGGCGGCATGGGAGGCAGTTCACTGGAAGTCAAGATTTTCGGTTACGATTTTGATGAAACCAACAAGCTTACAGCTGAGTTCAGCAGCAAGATGAAGGAAGTTGAAGGTGCGCGTGACATTAACATAAACCGTGAAGAAGACCGTGCAGAGCTTCAGATTGTCTTCGACAAGAAAAAGCTCGCACGCCATGGCCTCACCGAAGCTACGGCAGCAATGTACGTTCGTAACAGAGTCAACGGCATGGCGGCAGGATATCTGAAGGAAGACGGTGAGGAATACAATATCGTAGTCCGTATGCAGGAAGAATACCGCAACTCCATCACTGACATGGAAAACATGACCATCATGTCGGGAACCGGCAGTTTAATCAAATTGAAGGAGATAGCCGAAATCAAGGAATATTGGTGTCCTCCAAGTATCGAACGCGAACGTCGCGAACGTTGTGTCACCATCACAATCACTCCATATAAAGTTGCATTGAGCAAACTTGCGGATTCTGCAACTGAAATTCTCAACGACATGACTATACCACAAGGTATAACATGGGAGTTATCAGGCAATTACAAAGACCAGCAGGAGACTTTCAGCAATATGATAACCTTAGCTCTTCTGATATTGATGCTCGTATATGTTGTGATGGCATCACAGTTTGAATCATTCTCTAAACCTTTCATCCTTATGATGTCATTCCCGTTTGCACTCTCCGGTGCTGTCTGGGCTTTGCTTATCACCAACAAGTCACTTGACATGATAGGTGCTTTGGGTATCATACTGCTTATCGGTATTGTCATAAAGAACGGCATTGTCCTCGTTGACTACATAAATCTGATGCGTGACAGAGGTTATGCCCTGACAGATGCTGTAGCCTTAGCCTGCCAGTCACGTATCCGTCCTGTTCTCATGACTGCTGTCACCACCATCCTCGGCATGGTGCCTATGGCATTGAGCACAAGCGAAGGTTCGGAAATGTGGGTGCCATTGGGCATCGTCGTCATCGGCGGTATGCTTGTGGCCACATTCACAACGCTGTATCTGGTACCTGTTCTTTACAGCATAATGGCGCGCAAAGGCGAACGCGACAAAAGCGCAAAGAATCGTAAGAAGTTCTATTTCATGGGATTAGATGATGACTTAGAACAAGTTGACATGAGCACATTCAATGCTCCCACAGAAAAACTGAAAGAAAACAAGCATTAAAAATGAAAGCGATATTAATAATATTCAATCAGGCTGATACAGAACGTATAGAATATATGCTTGACGAAATGGGCATAAGAGGCTTCACATTCATTGAAAACGTTCAAGGGCGCGGCAGCGTGAACGGCGAGCCGCACCGCGGAACGCATACCTGGCCGGAAATGAATTCTGCAGTGCTGACTATCGTTCCGGATGAAGTCGTTGACGGTGTGCTGTCAAATGTCCGCAGACTCGACAAACGCAACGAGGAAGTCGGCATAAGAGCTTTTGTTTGGACTATCGACAAGATTGCGTGAGTCCTGCTCCGAAAAGCAATGATGAAGAAGGAAAAGAAGAATTGTGGGAAATATTCACAGTATAACTAAAAAATTGTTATTTTTGTCGTTTAGTTTACTGCATTATTGGTAACAATAATAGACTGACAATAAATATGTTATGATAAAACTATCTACAAACATCTATAAATATTTCCACTCACACAAGACTTTTTTCCACATCCTTCTGCTTATAATTTTCATCGTGCTGTGTTTCTTTGCATGCAAGATGAAATATGAGGAAGATGTCTCCAAAATCCTTCCATCCACAAATGTAGGTTCCACGGGTGATATCGTCTTCGGCAATGTTAAGGTCAAAGACAAGGTTTTCGTACTCTTCATAAAAGACAACGACTCCTGCTCCCTTGATGAATTAGAAGCCGCCGCACAGGATTTTTCGGAGCAACTTATGGAAAAAGACTCAACCCATCATCTCATCGACAACATTTTATACAAACTGGACGATGACATGATTCCTTCTCTTTTCACTTTTCTTTTTGAAAATATTCCATCGTTCATTGACAGCACAGACTTCACCAAACTTGAAGAGCTGTGTACTGAGGAAAACATTAACCTCCGGATGGCACAGAATCTCGAACTGCTTTCCACTGAAGCGGGGGCGGCATATCTTCCGATTATTGCCAACGACCCTATCGGTTTCCAAGATGTATTCATGGAAAAAGCCGACATGATTCAAGACGGGTTAGGGGGAAACTATACCATGATTGACGAGTTCTTCTTCACTCCTGACTCCTCATCGGCAATAGCATTCATTTCCCCGAACTTCGACTCCTTTGAATCGAAATTTGCACGAGTGATGGTCAACGACATGAAACATCTTACAAAAGAGTTCAAGGAAACCTATCCTAATGTCAAAATCGTATATCATGGTGCGCCTATTGAAGGTTCCGACAACTCAAGCCATATAATCAGAGACATCATCGTGACTATCGGCAGTTCACTGATAATCATCATGATAATCATTATTATTTGTTTCAGAAAGCCATTACACACCATATTCTCCCTACTCTTCCCTATCGTGTTCGGAACAATATTCGGACTTACAATTATGTATTTCATAAAAGGGATAATGTCGTTTCTTGCACTCGGCATAGGAGTATTGATTCTCGCGGTAGGACTAAGTTACTGCTTACATGTCCTTACCCACTTCAAACACACAGGCAATGCGCTTACCGTGGTGAAAGACCAGACAATGCCAATCTTTCTGAGTTGCATCACCACCATAGGTGCTTTCATGGCATTATTGTTCACCTCTTCGGAACTGCTTAGAGATTTCGGACTGTTCGCATCGTTGGTTCTGATAGGCTGCGCTTTTAGCTGCATCATCTTCCAGCCGCAATTCTTTACAAAAGGAACGGAAGTTTACTCAGAAAAATCTTTCCGTATTCTGAACAAAATCAACAGTTATCCTATAGAAGATAAAAAATGGATTTCCATTGTAATCATCTTGTTATTCGTGGTCTGCCTGTTCACCCAGCGCAATGTCCAGTTTGACAACGATTTACGCAATATCGGATACAAAAATCCGCTGATGCTCTATTCACAACAGTATCTGAAAGAGAAAACCACTCCGGGATATTACACAAAATACTACGCGACTACAGCAACTTCGCTTGATTCTGCCATTTACCGCTATCAAGAAAACTGCCAGATGCTTGAAAAAGCCCAAGAAGCCGGACATATTCACAGTTTCGGCAAGGCAGGTTCATTATTTGTCTCTACTGACGAGCAACAGAAACGCATTGACAGATGGAACAGTTTCTGGACAGAAGAGAATAAGGAAAGGATAACTTCAATGGTTTCAAAAGCAGCCATTAGCTTCGGCTTTGAGCCTGAATTCTTCACTCCATTCCACAATGTCATAAATGCCGAATACAAGCCGGTAAACATCCTTGAGTCAGACCTGCTCCCCAAATCCATAATGTCGAATATGGCCGAGAAATGCGGTGACATATACATGATATTCACTCCTGTGCAGGCTGATGAGAAATATGAGTTCACTTTTGATACGGAAGAAGTTATTGCAAAAGACCAGGAACATTTTATAGTACTTGACCCCATGTTCTATTCCACTGACATGGTTTCGATAATAAACAATGACTTCAACACGATATTGATTATTTCGGTTATCTTCGTGCTAATCATACTTTTGATTCATTTCAGAAGCATTCTGCTCGCATTGCTGGCCTTCCTCCCAATGTTTGTCAGCTGGTACACGATGCTTGGTATCATGGGCATAATCGGGATAAAGTTCAACCTGATAAACATCGTGGTTTCATCATTGATTTTCGGTGTCGGTGTTGACTACAGTATCTTCATCATGGACGGTCTCATCGAAAGCGGCAGAAATACCGACACTAACCTGTTGTTATTCCATAAGACAGCAATCCTTTTCAGTGCTATGACGCTGATAATCTGCAGCATATCCCTGATGTTCGCAAGCCACTCCGCAATTTCATCAGTAGGTGGGGTTACTCTCATAGGCATGGCTTCAACAATATTAACCACTTATACTCTTCAACCGCTTATTTTCAAATTTCTTGCCAAAAACAAACACACTGGCAAGATTATTGCAAAATGTAGCGAACGTTTATGCAAAAGCAAAAATAATTAAATCATGAAACGCAAAATCCACTTAGCACTTATCATCTTATTTAGTATTCTGTCAGTTAACGCTCAGAACACATCAAATGATGCAATAATCAATAAAATCAAAGCCGACAACACTAAAATCAACACTTTACAGGGAACTATGACAAGAACCAAGAAACTTCCCATGGTGAAAAATGAGATGGTTTCCAACGGTATTGTACTTATCCAGGACAACAACCTTGCCATCTTTTATTCAAAACCTGTAGAAACCTTCAAAATCAATGGTGACAAGATTTACGTTGCTGCAGGAGGCAAAACCCACAAAGTGGATGCTTCAAAAAACAATGAATACAAAGAACTCAAAAACATACTCATCAATTCCATGCACGGTGACATCAATGCAATCCTCGCAACCTACAATGGTTCAGTTGAGTACTCTTCCGACAAAAACAATCACATTTTTACCCTGACAAGCAACGACCAAAAGCTGTCGAAAGGATATAAGAAGATGACTTTAAAATACTCCAAGGTTGATTGCTCAATAAACGAGCTGACATTGGTTGACGCCACCGATACAACAATAACTTATTCTGTATCAAACAAAAAGATAAACCAGAATATTGATAAGGATGAATTTATTATCGAATAACAATCCATGAAATCCATGAGGAAATTTTTCATTTCAGCATCCATTCTGCTTTCCTTCCTGTTTGGCTACACTGTACAGGCACAGGAAAAATTCGACATTGAACAGGCAATAGAAAACATTATTGACCGACTTGAAAATCCTGAAAAATATACAGATTCGGAGAACACGGAACAGGATAATCAGATTCAGGAGGAAGAGAATCAGGCCCAGACAGAAGATCAGGCCCAGACAGAAAATCAGAATGTGGAAGTACCACAGAGGAACAACTCTATCGTATGGGACCCTAATAATATGATGGACCCTTATACGATTGACAGCACACAATATCACTATGATCCCCTTCATTATCTGACACAAGAGCAATTAGAAACCCTTAACGGGATAGCACAGAAAATGAATCTGGAAGCAAGTGTCCAATATGCAATAGTGATATTGGATAAAATAAGTACGGATTATACGCCATTCGATTTTGCTCTGGAGCTCTACAACTCATGGGGACTCGGCTACGAAGGCAGGGGCATCCTGCTTCTTATTGTGATGGAATCCCATGATTGGCAGTTTATCACAGGAAAAGGCGCTGAAGAGAAATTCACCGATGCTCTTTTAAGCAAGCTTGGGCGTAACGAGCTAGTTCCGAAATTCAGGGAAGGCGACTACTACGGCGGTCTGTACGATGTTTCGCAATTGTTGTACGAATTTGCTACAGATGACGAACAATACTCGAAATACGTATCGAAGGAAAAAAACGGCGCAAATAACTTCGGACTTGGTGTTCTTGCTTTTTTAGGTTTAGTCGCCGGAGGCTTTGAAACAGCAGCAGACAAAAGCAAAAAGAAATCCATAAACAAAAGCAACTATTCACTTGTTGGCCTGAATAGCGACAAGATAGAAATAAAAATAGACAACTACGACAAACTCAATATCTGGGAAGGAAACGCCCTGAGCCATTTCTTATCCTGTTATGCTCCGGTAATTGCAGTTCCGATAATTGGACATAACAATATTAAGATGGGATTCATTGCATTGCTTGCATACTGGGCATTTGCAGCTTTGATGCGTAATACACAGGCTGTCAGGAAAATAAATAGCATTTCGAGTACTCCGCTCGACTATTATTTGAATTACGGCAAGATTAAAAACTCTTCCCTGTCAAAAATTTATATGGCTATATGTCCTATAGTTGGGATTCCATATTATTCATTTTTTTCAAACCAGGAAAAGAAGTATAAGAAAGAAGCCGAAAGTTGTCCCAAATGCGGTGGCATGACACATCTGATGACCCAAGGTTATGAAGACGTACTTACAGACGTCCAATTGACGGAAGATAATATAGAAAGCATTTTGCACAAGGTTTACAAGTGCGATAACGGACATACCATCATTTACACGGCGCGTGGCAAAAAATACTCATCGTATTCTAAATGCAGTAATTGCGGGGCTTGGGCTAAGAAATTAATCGACACTCAGACAATAACTCAAGCCACGACCTCACATGCTGGTGAAAAGAGACACACTTACGAATGTGCATGCTGCCATGACAAAAAATATAAGACTGAAAGGATTCCAAGAATAGTCGTCAGCAGTTCAGGAGGCTATGGCGGTGGTCATGGCGGCTTTAGCGGTGGCGGTGGTGGTTACCGCGGTGGCGGTTTCAGCGGTGGCGGTGGTGCCGGCGGAAAATGGTAAACCACTAACCGATGCACTTTACAAAAGCCTGAACATGATAACCACATTAGAATTAAAGTAAAAGTATAATAATCACACCATTATGAAAAAATTCATAACAGCAATCATAGCTGTAGCAATGATATTATCGGCAGAAGCCCAATGGGTCAGTCCGGGCAACGGCACGACCTACACATTCGACAACCTAAGTTCTGTCAGCAACGGAGCAGTCGTAAAAACATCCAACGGCAACTTCAACGTTGTAGAGGATATAACCATCTCAGCAGGAGACTTTCTGAATTTTGACGCCACTCTTGAAACTGTCACATTCAACGATGGCATCCAACTCACAATAGCAGGTGGTGTAACAAGTGCCGACAGATTAGACAAGGCTCTTCTGACAGGCGGAAACGGCCATTTCAAAGTCAAATTCGATGCTTCAAGCGAAACCAATGTCGTTAAAAACATAAACTTTCAGAACGGTGGCGGCATAAGAGTTTCCGAAACGCCATCAATAATCTTTGAGAACTGTGAATTCGGCTATTTCAACAAATCATTCACAAGTTATGCTCTGCTGTATTTCAACTGCAGTCCTGTAGTTGAAAGCTGTTATTTCCATGACAACCAGGGAGCAGCAATAGGTTCCGGTGCCAACATATTCGGTGCACCTAAAATCTACAACAGCTATTTCTACAACAATGTCACCGAAAACAGCAATAATCCACAACTCAACCTCGGTCCTTGCTCCAATGGCGACACCATTAAAATCATTGGCAACACAATCGAGGGTCTCAACGGCACTATGGTCGGCGGCATCGCTATCGCCAACCTGATGAACGTAGGCAACACCAAAGCCCAAATATTCAACAACAACGTATTCAACAACCGTTACGGTTATACACAGAACGGTCCGACCATTGAAACGTGGATTTATGACAACTTATTTATTGACAACAATTTAGAGACCGACCCAATGAACGGGGGAAGCGGAATCAGCATTTATGGCACAGCAACGACAAACATTGCCAAACTCAGACGCAATATCATCACCGGCAACCTATGGGGAATAACAGCTATCTATTATCATAACATTGACATGGGTACTGCAGATGATTTCGGTCAGAATATCATCTACAACAACGGTAACGGCGGAGTCACATACGCACTTTACAACAACGCATTCAGCGACATGACTGCAATAGGCAACTACTGGGGTTCAAACGACCCTGACTTCGCTGCGGAAGTCATCTATGACCACAGCGATGACCCAAGTCTCGGCACAGTTACGTATCTGCCTATTATGGAAATGTATCCTATAGGTGACGCCAATTCCGACGGGGAGGTCAACGTTCAGGACATACAGGCCATCATATCCTACATGCTTGATGGAACCGGAATCAATTTCGACAGTGCTGATGCCAATTCCGACGGTTATGTCAACATTCTCGATATTGTGCTGATAGTCAATATAATTGAGAACTTTTAGTACCACTCCCACTTCCTGACCAATCTCAACATCCAAGTTGGAA
>JAFYJP010000093.1 GCA_017538085.1 Bacteroidales bacterium
CCATTGGATTTCAGGTCTTTGGATGAATTATTTGCCGTTTTTCTTACTGAACGTATACTCACCTTTGCAGTTTCGGCTTCCTGACGGATTTTCTTGACCATGTCCTTACGTCTTTCTTCTGTGAGTGCTGGGACTATGATTCTCAGAACCTCACCGTTGTTAATAGGATTGAAGCCCAAATTAGCATTCTGTATTGCTTTTTCAATAGGGCTAAGCATACTCTTGTCCCATGGCTGGACGATTATTTGTTTAGCATCAGGGATATTGATGTTACCAACCTGATTTATAGGCATTTTCGAACCATAGCAGTCAACTTTAACACCGTCAAGCATATCAGGTGTTGCCTTTCCTGCATGATATTTCTGCAAAGTCTTTGAAAAAAAGTCTATCACATCCTCCATGCCCATCTTTGTCTCTTCGATGATTTCACTTACTTTTTCATTCATATCTGTAATATTTTGGTTATTTATTTTTAACTATCGTACCAAGTTTTTCACCTTTCAAAATCCTTGCCAAATTTCCAGGTTGGTTAATATTAAAAACCACAATTGGAAGATTATTTTCCTTGCATAATGTAAATGCAGTCTGGTCCATGATTTTAAGATTTTTATCGATAGCTTCATCAAAAGTAATCACATCATATTTCACTGCATCGGAGAACTTTTCGGGATCCTTATCATAAACGCCGTCAACTCTCGTTCCTTTCAGAAGTAGGTCAGCCTTTATTTCCAGAGCTCTCAGAGCACCGCCCGAATCAGTTGTGAAAAACGGATTGCCGGTACCACCTGCAACAATGACAACATTTCCTTCCTCAAGATACTGTATCGCCTTTGTGGATGTCATAGCTTCAGCTATCTTCTCGACAGGAATTCCCGACATCAGTTTTGCCTTGTATCCTCTTTCTTCAAGTTCAGACTTGATAGCGATGGAATTGATAACTGTTGCAAGCATTCCCATATAATCGCCCTGTATTCTGTCGATTCCTTTCTTAGCGCCCTGCAAACCTCTGAAGATATTGCCGCCGCCAATAACTATGGCTATCTGATAACCGCATTTTACACCCTCTATGATTTCCTCAACATAATAGTCAAGTCGCTTTGCATCAATTCCGTAGCCGTCATCACCACTTAATGACTCACCGCTTAATTTTAAAAGTATTCTATTCATTTTCAATAATATTAATCAGCATCTGCATATCTGCCACAGCAGTTCTTATATTTCTTTCCACTTCCGCAAGGACACGGGTCGTTTCTGCCTATCTTCTTTTCAACTCTTACAGGCTGCTGTTTCTGTGGTCCTTGAGTATTTGAATTGGACTGTGAAAGCATATCCCTGCGTTCAGTCTTCAACTGACGGTTGGAGATAGTTCTCACATTCTGAGGAGCTTCTCTGAAATTACGTCCCTGGTTTTCACTCTCCTGAGGTATAGGAATATTTCCTCTCAACAGGAATGAAACGGCTTCACTATTGATTGTCTGAAGCAGATTCTTGAACAAATCGTATGCTTCAAGCTTATAAACCAACAAAGGATCCTTCTGTTCATACACCGCATTTCTGACCGATTCCTTCAGGTCATCCATTGCTCTAAGGTGTTCCTTCCATTCATCGTCAATAAAGCTCAACACCACACCCTTCTCCACTGCCAAAGGAATCTCAACCTGAGGATTTTCAACACATTTTGAAATGTTTGCAATAATGTTTCTCTTCCTTCTTCCATCGGTCAGAGGGATAATAATATTCTTGAACTGCGGCTGATTCTCTGCAACTGCTTTTATCACAGGAGCTGCAGACTCCGCCAGTTTCGCAAATTTATTTTTATATCCTTCATACACCTGATTGAATATTTCCTGACTCACATTATCGACTGACATTGAAAAGAATGTCTTTTCATCGCATTTAACCTGCATTCCTGTCAGTTTAATCATCTCAAATTCGAATCCTGAATAATCATTCTGAGCCTGATATGTCTCCACCAGATTTTCGATGGAATCATAAATCATATTTGAAATATCGACCGACAGTCTGTCACCAAACAAAGCATGACGGCGGCGTGTGTAAATCACTGTACGCTGACCATTCATGACATCGTCATATTCAAGGGTGTGTTTACGAATACCGAAGTTGTTTTCCTCAACTTTTTTCTGTGCCCTTTCGATGGATTTGGTAATCATAGGATGCTGGATTACTTCACCCTCCTGGATACCGAGACGGTCCATGATTGAAGCAACTCTATCAGAGCTGAACAGACGCATAAGGTCATCTTCCAATGAAACATAGAACTGTGAGCTGCCAGGGTCTCCCTGACGACCGGCACGTCCTCTAAGCTGACGGTCAACACGTCTTGAATCGTGACGTTCAGTACCGAGGATGGCAAGTCCGCCCGCCTCAATGACTTCAGGAGTCAGTTTAATATCGGTACCACGTCCTGCCATATTGGTTGCAATGGTAATCTTGCCCTTTCTGCCAGCTTCTGCCACAATGTCAGCCTCCTTCTTGAACAACTTGGCGTTCAACACATTATGCTGCAAATGCCGTTGACTCAACAATCGGCTGAGCTGTTCGGATTCCTCAACGGATGTCGTACCGACAAGCACAGGTCTGCCAGCTTCGACGAGTTTCTGAATGTCATTGATAACAGCCCTGTTCTTTTCATTCTTCGTCTTATAAACCAAGTCTTCCTTATCGTCACGAATTACAGGCTTATTTGTAGGAATGACCACAACATCGAGTTTGTAGATATCCCAGAATTCACCTGCCTCAGTCTCAGCAGTACCGGTCATACCTGCAAGCTTCTCATACATTCTGAAATAGTTCTGTAGTGTGATGGTTGCGTAAGTCTGGGTGGCTGCTTCAACCTTGACATTTTCCTTGGCTTCTATTGCCTGATGGAGCCCTTCCGAATAACGTCTGCCTTCCAGAATACGGCCTGTTGACTCATCAACTATTTTTACCTTATTGTCAACGACAATATATTCGATATCTTTTTCAAAAAGAGCGTATGCTTTAAGCAGCTGGTTCACAGTGTGAATACGTTCAGCCTTAAGTGCATAATCTTCAAGCAGTTC
>JAFYJP010000094.1 GCA_017538085.1 Bacteroidales bacterium
GAATCCAACGGACGCCTTTTTATTTCTGATTATTCCTTCTTCCTAATACAGGAAACTCAAAAGAATACCAGCTGCAACTGCTGAACCTATGACACCAGCTACGTTTGGAGCCATAGCATGCATGAGAAGATGGTTGGAAGGATCATATTTCAGACCTTGAACTTCAGATACACGTGCACTGTCGGGTACCGCAGAAACACCGGCATTACCTATAAGAGGATTTATCTTGTTGTCGCCTCTGAGGAAGAGGTTCATTATCTTTGCGAACAGAACGCCGCATGCAGTAGCAACCATGAATGACAAAGCTCCGAGAATGAAAATCTCAATGGATTCAGGTTTCAGGAACTGTGTTGCCTGTGTGGATGCACCAACGGTCATACCTAAGATGATTGTCACTATGTCAATCAGAGCATTGCTTGCAGTGTTGGCAAGACGTTTTGTCACTCCACTCTCCTTCAACAGGTTACCGAAGAAAAGCATACCGAGCAACGGTAATGCCGATGGAGCGATGAAACATGTAAGGAGAAGACCGATGATAGGGAATAAAATCTTTTCCACCTTTGAAACAGCCCGAGGCGGTTTCATGTGTATGACTCTTTCCTTCTTGGTTGTAAGCAGTTTCATGATTGGAGGCTGGATGATAGGGACAAGAGCCATGTAGGAATATGCCGCTATGGCAATGGCTCCCATAAGTTCAGGAGCAAGCTTTGACGACATGAAGATGGCGGTAGGGCCATCAGCACCACCGATGATACCTATTGCACCAGACTGTGTTGGAGTGAACCCAAGTGTAAGTGCCACCCAGAAAGTAATGAAGATACCGACCTGTGCGGCTGCGCCGAGGAGCATCAGCTTTGGATTTGATATCAACGACGAGAAGTCGGTCATTGCACCGATTCCGAGGAAAATCAAAGGCGGATAAACACCTTTTTGGACACCAAAATACAAGTAGTTGAGCACACTTCCCTTCTCATAGATACCTATCTGCAATCCGGCTCCCTCAGCAAAAGGAATATTTCCGATGATGATGCCAACACCGATAGGGATGAGAAGCATTGGTTCGAATTCAAAACGTATTGCCAGGAAGATGAAAACAAATGCAACGAGAATCATAATCAAGTGACCTCTCTGACAATTATAGAAACCAGTATATTGCCAAAATTGCTTGATTCCATCAAAGCCCTTGGGTATTGGTTTTACAGGACGCGTAGAAACAACGCCGCTTGCTGAGGTAGCAGGCTGACTGTTACTGACCATCACCTCCTCTGTCTGCTGTACATCGGCAGCAGGTGCCGGAGAATTATTGACAAAAGCAGACCCGAGCAGGACTATGGCCAATACTGCCATCACCGTCAGGAAATGCCTCATCCTTGAATCAACTGATAACTTACTCTTCATGGCTTATTTGATTTCGACTAAGTTAGCACCTTGGATTATGGTGTCACCAACATTGACAAAAATTTTAGTAACAGTGCCGTTTGATTCGGCAAGGATGTCATTTTCCATTTTCATTGCCTCGTATGTAAGCAGTTTCTGACCTTTCTGGACAGTATCACCCTGATGAACCAGAATTGAAAGTATGTTTCCTGGCAGAGGCGACTTAATGACGGAGACATTTCCGGAAGGTGACGTTCCCTCCTTAGCAGGAGCCGGAGCAGCGGCACGTACAAGGACAGGAGTCTTTGTAGTAATCCTCTTCGTGGCACCTTTCTCTACTGTCACTTCGTATGGTGTACCATTAACCTCCAAAGATATTTTGTTGTCGTCCTGACTTAACAGGTCAACGTTATAGGTGCGTCCTTGAATCTTGAATGTATAATTTTTCATTTGCTATTCTGTTTTAATTGTTAACCCTATATTGATAATGTACCTGTTGTTTGTCGGCCCATGGAGACTGACGTTTAACCTCTCTGTTGATGGTAAGATTAGTGTTCTCGAAGTCATGCATGTCATTGAAGTAAAGATGCAGAGCTGCACCTATTGCTGCATTGACTTCACCTGAAACATCAGTGATTTCACCTTTTTCAGGCTTCCTGCCGTTTTCTTTCTTAAACAAATTCCTAACCCGCAAGTTTAAGATCTTAGGTATATTTGTATAAATAATAGCCAATATCAGCAGTGCAAGAAAGACAACACTGACACCGATAGCGGCTAACATCACATGTTCATTGTGAATTCTTCCAAAATCCAATGAAATTCCTAACAACAATGTATTCATAACAGATTGGTTTACAATGGTATATTAGAATGTTTCTTACGAGGCATCGAATCCCTCTTTGTTGATAGGGTTGATAAAGCTCTGATGATTCTGAAACGAGTATTACGAGGTTCTATAACATCGTCAATATAGCCGTATTTTGCTGCCTGGTAAGGATTTGCGAACAGTTCTTTATATTCCATCTCTTTTTCTTTGATGAAATTCATCTTTTTCTCAGGGTCGGTAATTTCGCTTATTGCCTTTCCTTCAAGGACTTCAATGGCTCCCTTGGCACCCATGACAGCGATTTCAGCGGTTGGCCAAGCATAATTTGCATCGGCTCTAAGCTGCTTGCATCCCATCACATCATGTGCACCACCATACGACTTACGCAATGTAACAGTTATCTTTGGCACTGTTGCCTCGCCGTAAGCAAAGAGAAGCTTTGCACCATTGGTAATGATTCCGCCGTATTCCTGCACTGACCCTGGAAGGAAGCCAGGAACATCGACGAAAGTAACAATAGGAATATTGAATGCATCGCAGAAACGGACGAAACGTGCACCCTTACGTGATGATTCAATGTCAAGGACACCGGCATAGAACTTAGGCTGGTTTGCAACAATACCTACAGGCATACCGTTGAACTTTGCAAAACCGACAACAATGTTGCAAGCATAGTGGCTGTGAACTTCGAGGAACTCACCATTATCGACCACTGCGTAAATGACATCAAGTACATCATACGGCTTGTTAGGATCTTCTGGGATGATTTCATTGAGAGAATCCTCCAGACGATCGATAGGATCGGTACAAGGAGTGACTATCGGGTCCTCCATGTTGTTGTTTGGCAAGTATTCGAGAAGTTTTCTGATAAGCAGAAGACCTTCCTCTTCGGTTGTGACCTTAAAGTGGGCCACACCAGACTTGGAAGTGTGAACGTTGGCACCGCCAAGGTCTTCAGTAGTGATTTCCTCACCCGTAACAGTCTTGGTTACCTTAGGACCGGTAACAAACATATACGAGTTCTTTTCACTCATGATAATGAAGTCTGTAAGAGCTGGTGAATAGACAGCACCGCCGGCACAAGGTCCAAAGATGACCGAAATCTGAGGAATCACACCGGATGCCATAATGTTTCTTTCGAATATTTCGGCATATCCTGCAAGGCTGTTGACACCTTCCTGAATACGCGCGCCACCACTATCGTTGATGCCAATAAGTGGAGCACCTACGAGCATTGCCTGATCCATAATCTTGCAAATCTTCTTTGCAAAAGACTCGGAAAGACTGCCGCCCATAACAGTAAAGTCCTGGGAGAACACATAAACTATTCTGCCATCAATGGTACCGCGACCTGTGACGACACCATCGCCGAGGAATACTTGTTTCTCAAGCCCGAAGTTTGTACATCTGTGTGTTACAAACATGTCATACTCTTCGAAACTGCCTTCGTCAAGAAGTAACTGAATTCTTTCTCTTGCCGTCAACTTGCCCTTGCTATGCTGAGAGTCAATACGTTTCTGGCCACCACCGAGAGATGCTTCTGCGCGCTTCTCGATAAGTTGTTTTACTTTTTCGTGATTGTTCATTATTAATTTGTTTGATTATTATTCTTTGTCAGAATTTTCACACTCTTTTGGAACCATACACAACTCAGTGAGTACGCTGCATGATGACTTCGGGTGCAGGAAAGCGATATTCAGGCCTTCTGCACCTTTACGCGGAGCCTGGTCAATCAGTCTCACTCCCTTTTCCTTGGCTTCGTCAAGACAAGCCTGCACATCGTCAACAAGATAAGCTATATGATGAATGCCTTCACCTTTCTTTTCTATGAATTTCGCAACGGAACTTTCAGGGGATGTCGGTTCAAGCAGTTCAATCTTTGTCTGTCCAATCTTTAAAAAAGCCGTTCTAACCTTCTGATCTTCGACTTCTTCAACGTTGTAACATTCAAGGCCTAATACGCCTTCATAAAAAGGCAGACAGTCGGCTATACTTCTGACTGCTATGCCAATGTGGTCAATGTGATCTAAATTCATAAGATAAATTTTTTTGCAAAGTTAACAAATTATAAGACTTAAAGCCCCAAACACACAAAAGAATTTTATTAACGATTATTTTTGTAACTTTGCAGGGTCAATAAATTAAGAAAATGCAAGTGAACAGACAAATAGAACTAATGTCTCCGATAGGCTCTTTTGAAGCCCTGGCTGCAGCAATCCAGGCAGGCGCACAGTCGGTATATTTCGGCATTGACAAACTGAACATGCGTGCCAGAGCCTCATCTCAGAACTTCTCGATTGACGACTTGAAGACTATTTCAAAAATATGCAAAGAACACAACATCAAGACCTATCTCGCCCTCAACATCGTGCTTTACGATGAGGAATTTGAGGAGATGAAACACATCATAGATGCTGCAAAAGAAAACGGCATCACTGCAATCATAGCCACCGACATGGCAGTGATTCTGTACGCTCGCTCAATTGGAATGGAAGTCCATATCTCCACCCAATGCAACGTATGCAACTTCGAAGCAGTCAAGTTCTTCTCACAATACGCCGATGTCATTGTCCTCGCCCGTGAACTGAACCTCAAACAGATAGAGGAAATCTGCTACAACATTAAAAAGCACAACATCACGGGACCTTCAGGAGAACTTGTCAGAATAGAGATTTTTGTCCATGGCGCTCTTTGCATGTCGATTTCGGGAAAATGCTATCTCAGTCTCGACACATACGGTGCCGCAGCATCCGCAAACAGAGGAAGCTGCTATCAGTTGTGCAGGCGTCAATATACGGTTTACGACAAAGATCGTGAAGTCGCACTCGACATTGATGGCCAGTATATCATGTCGCCAAAAGACCTCAAAACCATCGACTTTCTCGACCAGATTCTCAATGCAGGCGTTTCAGTTCTGAAGATAGAGGGCAGAGGCCGTGGCGCCGATTATGTCAAAACTGTTACAGAGTGTTACCACGAGGCTATAATTGCATATCAGAACAATGATTTCACACAGGAGAAAATCGACAGATGGAATAACCGCCTGAAGGAGGTCTTCAACCGTGATTTCTGCAACGGCTACTATCTCGGAAGAAATTTCATCGAATGGACCGACCTGTATGGCAACAGAGCCAACAAAGTGAAACAATATATCGGGACTGTCACAAATTATTTCACAAAAGTTAAAGTGGCTGAGATAACACTTGATGCCGAACAACTTGAAGTCGGTGACGAAATCATGATAATAGGTCCCACCACCGGAGTTGAACAGACAACTGCCAACGAAATCTATTTTGAGGAAAAGCCCGTCAACATTGCACCCAAGGGATGTGTATGTTCAATAAAGATTCCTGTTTATCTCAGAAAAAACGACAAGGTATATAAGCTTGTCCGACCTAATGAATCAGACGGTAAAATAACACGTTAGTAAAATATTTTTGTGTTTTATTTGTGAATAAAAAGCAAATTCCACCAAATTTGGTATGAATTTTGAATTGATAAATTGATATATTTTTAGAACAAAAAAAGAATAAAATATGAAAAAGTTAACTGTAGTTGCAGCATTAATATTTGCATGCGTTATTGCTTTCGGACAACAGAATCCGACAATCGTCTTTGATGAAAAAACCTACGATTTTGGTGAAATCCTTGCCGGTTCAGGACCTGCAGAACACGTATTCACCTTTACCAACGTCGGCAATGAGCCATTAATCATTTCCAACTGCAAGGCATCCTGCGGATGTACAGTTCCAAAGTGGACAAAAGACCCTGTTATGCCGGGACAGAAAGGTTCCATTAATGTGACTTTCACCTCCACAAAAGTTGCATCCCCTAAGGCTTTCTCAAAAAGCATTACTGTTACTTCAAACGGTAATCCCAACACCATGTTGCTGACCATCAAAGGTCATGTTGTAAGCGTATTGACTCCAGCCAGCAAAGCTGTCATAAGCAATTCAGCCATCGACCTTGGAGAATACAGTAAAAAGACTGTGAGCACTTCATTTGAAATTTCAAACGAAGGTACTGCCGACCTTGTCATAAAGAATATTGAAGCTCCTGATTACATCAAGGTGACTCCTAAATGCAGCACCATAGTCGCTGGAAGCAAAACAGAAGTTAACGTGGTTGTTCACACCAAAGGACACGATAAAATCAACGAAAACATCGTAATCACCACAGATTCAGAAAAAACCCCGACACTGACAGTCAATGTCCTGGGCAATAGAAAGTAAAACATTTTGATAACATTTAAAACATTGGTACAATGGATTTTATAAAGCAATATATTGACAATAACAAGCAACGCTTCCTTGATGAGCTGTTCGGACTCATACGCATTCCTTCAATAAGTTCAGAAGCTGCTCACAAGCCTGATATGTACAAAGCTGCTGAGTATTGGAAGAAATCCATGCTGGAGGCAGGCGCTGACAAGGCTGAAGTCTTTGAAACTGAAGGCAACCCTATAGTTTACGGTGAAAAGATTATCGACAAAAAGCTGCCAACAGTATTGGTTTACGGTCACATGGACGTAATGCCGGTTGACCCGATAGAATTATGGAACAATCCTCCTTTTGAGCCGGTAGTAAAAGACGGACTGATTCTTGCCCGCGGCGCTGATGATGACAAGGGACAGAGTTTCATGCACGCCAAGGCTTTCGAGTTATTGGTAAAGACAGGCAAACTGCCGTGCAACGTCAAGTTCCTCATAGAAGGTGAAGAGGAAATCGGCTCCACACACCTTTATCAGTTCTGCAAAGACCATAAAGATATGCTGAAAGCCGATGTATTCATCGTTTCAGACACCGAAATGATTGAAGAGGACATTCCGGCAATAACAGCAGGTCTGAGAGGTCTTGCATATTGGGAAATTGAAGTAACCGGTCCTAACAAGGACTTGCACTCAGGAATCTATGGCGGCGCCGTTGCAAATCCTATCAATGTCCTCTGCAAGATGATTGCTGACGTTCAGGATGAAAACGGACATATCACCATTCCTGGATTCTATGATGACGTGGTAATCGCCTCAACACGTGAGCGGAAACTCATGCGTAAAGCTCCATACGACGAAAAGACTTATAAAGAAGCCATTGACGTAAAAGCACTTAAAGGCGAAAAAGGTTATACCACCAATGAACGTACATGGATAAGACCATCATTCGATGTGTGCGGCATTTATGGAGGTTACACAGGCGAAGGGTCCAAGACAGTCCTGCCATCAAAGGCAACGGCAAAGATTTCATGCCGACTGGTTCCAAATCAGGACAATCACAAGATTTCAAAACTTGTGAAGAAATACTTTGAAAAAATTGCTCCAAGATACGTCAAGGTGAAAGTCACCGAAATGCACGGAGGCATGGCATATCTCTGCCCTATCGACCTTCCTGCATACAAGGCAGCAGAAAGAGCTTTCAACAAAGTTTATGGCAAAGAGCCTATACCTGTACGCAGCGGCGGCTCAATTCCAATCATCGCAGGCTTCGAAAGCATCCTCGGCGTAAAGAGTATTCTTATGGGGTTTGGTCTCGGCAGCGACAACATACATTCGCCAAATGAAAACTACCCGGTAAATAACTTTTATAAAGGAATTGAAACAATAGCAAATTTCTACCTGGAATATGCCAAAGACGCCAAAAAGTAAATTTTGGTAACACCGGTATCAAAAAAAAAGTCACCTCTCGGGTGACTTTTTTTTATGCCATATTATCTTTTGCGCTTTGCGTTCTCTCTTGCCTGTTCGCGCTGCATCTTTTGCAACTCTTCAAGCTTCTTTTCCCAACGCGACTTGCCGCCGTTTGACATTCCACCTTTCTTGGTGCTTTGGGCAGCTTTCAGCAACATCTCGGCACGCAACTTTTCAGTCGGTTTAATTTTGCCTATTATATATGTCTGCAAAAATGACAATAAATTGAATAACAGGTAGTAATAGCTCAAACCAGCCGAATAGCTATTGAACAAGCCTAAAAACATTATAGGCATCAGATATGTCATCATTTTCATGCCAGGCTGACCTTCCTGTCCCATTTTCTTGTTGGTAATCATAGTGTATAGGATAGTTGATGCAGTCATCAGCAAAGTAAACAGACTGACATGGTCGCCATACAAAGGAATATTGAAAGGCAAATCTAAAATGGAATCATAGGTTGAAAGGTCATGGGCCCATAAGAACGACTTCTGACGAAGCTCGAATGCCACAGGGAAAAACCTGAACATTGACACCAATATCGGGAACTGTATCAGCATAGGCAGACAGCCCGACATAGGACTGACCCCGAACTTTTTGTATAGCTCCATGGTAGCCTGCTGTTTCTTCATGGCATCCTCAGGATTAGGATATTTTGCATTCAACTCGTCAGTTTCCGGCTTTATGGCACGTATCTTGGCTGTGCTCAGATATGACTTGTATGTCACAGGCGACAGAATCAACTTGATGAATATCGTCAATAAAAGAATTATCACGCCATAATTACCGATAAATCTTTCAAGAAAATGGAAGATAGCCATAATACCTCGGTTTATCCACCTGTTAAGGAAGAAACTACCAATATTAATCTGGTCATCAAGTCCCAAATCATACTGTTTAAGCAAAGTGAACTTGGCAGGTCCGAAATACATTGACATGCCGAACGATTCGTTTGGTTCACCGTTATAAGGAACAGCAAGAACAGATGACATCGTACGCACATAACGGTTGTCAGATTGTGCTTTCCTGGCGTCTTTCTTACTGGAAACGGAACCTGAAAGGAAGCATTCATCGTTCTTCGCAATCAATGTGGATGCAAAGAAACGTTGTTTGTATGAAACCCAACGGGTCTTTACCGATAGATTTTTTTCACCGTCTCTGTTTTGTGCAAGTTTATCACATTTGTCGCCATCGAACTGATAGAACAGGGTTGTTCCGTTCAGACGGTCCTCCTCTTCTTTTTCCTGCTGAAGGATATCCATTGTCCAAGTCAGGTCAATGAAAGAATTACGCGAATAGACGTATTTTTCCATACCGACCAGATTGCAGGACACATCAATCATATAATCATCATACGGAATATGATATGCAAATTCAATGTAACTGTTAGCGGCATTAGAACCATCATTTGAAGGATACAGCCTCATTGAAAAGTCATAGCCATCAGGATCAGTGACATTTACATTTGAAGAAACTGATGGGACAAAATACAAGTCATCGGTATTGATAAGCCGGTTATTTGAGAAGAAACTTAATCCGAAGACATTGTCTGGACCTTTGAATAAGGTAAGCGGGAGAGAATCGAATGTGTGGAATTCAGGCAATGTCACTGACGACATCCTACCACCAAGAGTGGTGAAAGTCACCTCCAGTTTAGGGGTAGAAACAGTCACAAAAGTTTCGCTTCCGTTTACAGATGATGCGAAGACACCAAACTGATTATTAATATTCGCATTACTGATACTATCATTAATTGTATCATTCAACTGATTTTCAACCATATAAGCCTGAGCAGCCTGAATTGAGTCATTATGCATCCTTACAAGGTTAATGGAATCGTTATAACGACGAGACTGCTCAATTTGTTCCTTAGATGGTCTCTGCCACCAGAAAAACAGTGTCAATACGAGGAATATTAGGACTAATCCTATTATGGAATTTTTATCCATGATATTTCTTGTTAACTATTAATGTTATTTTTTACTTTCTTTATTTTTCATTGCTGCTGCAATAAAATTAACGAAGAGAGGATGAGGATGGAGCACCGTGCTTCTATATTCAGGATGGAACTGAACGCCTACGAACCAAGGATGGGAGGGCAGTTCTATTATTTCCATAAGATTTTCGTTTTTGTTTACACCGGTGAATTTGACGCCGTTGGCCTCATACAGACTGAGATACTTGTTATTGAACTCATATCTGTGACGATGGCGTTCCTGGATTTCATCTGCTCCATAGATATCATACACTCGGGAGCCTTTCACCAAAGAGCATTTGTAGTTGCCGAGACGCATGGTTCCGCCCATACCCGAAATTTTCTTCTGGTCTTCCATCAGGTCGATGACAGGATTAGCGCAGCCAGGCTCAACTTCAGAGGAATTTGCATCTTTGAGGTTCAACACATCACGAGCGATTTCAATTACTGCGCACTGCATACCGAGACAAATTCCAAGGAAAGGAATATTGTTTTCACGCGCATAGCGTATCGCCTGTATCTTGCCGTCGATGCCTCTTGAGCCGAAGCCCGGGGCAACAAGGATGGCATTCATTTTTGAAAGATAATCAGCAACGTTGTTCTCATTCAAATCTTCCGAGCTGATACTATGGACTTTGACGGCACAATCGTTGGAAGCCCCACCATGTGAGATAGATTCATATATAGACTTATAAGCATCCTTGAGAGCTGTATATTTGCCCACGAGAGCTATGTCAACATTATGTTTCGGATGTTCAAGCTTATATAAGAAATCCTTCCACTGAGTAAGATCCGGTTCTTTGCATTCTGTTATGCCTGTTGCCTTAAGCACTTGTACATCAAGGCCTTCTTCATGAAGATTGAGAGGAACTTCATAAATTGATTTTGCATCAACACATTGAATGACGGAGTTATAAGAAACATTGCAGAACAGTGCTATCTTTTTACGGATATTCTCACTCAGTTCGTATTCCGTACGGCATACGATGATATCCGGCTGGAGTCCCTGCTCAAGCAAATTCTTCACAGAATGCTGCGTAGGTTTGGTTTTCAGTTCACCTGCGGCACGGAGATAAGGCACAAGGGTAAGATGGATGGAAACACACTGGTCACCAAGTTCCCATTTCATCTGACGAACGGCCTCAATGTAAGGCAGTGATTCTATATCGCCTACTGTACCACCGATTTCTGTTATCACAAAATCATAACTGCCCGATTGGGCGAGTTGTTTAATCCAATGCTGGATCTCATCGGTGATATGAGGGACCACCTGAACAGTTTTTCCCAAGAAATCGCCCCTTCTTTCCTTATTGATGACAGCCTGATAGATTTTACCAGTCGTAACATTATTGGCATGAGAAGTGTGAATATCAAGAAATCTCTCATAATGTCCGAGGTCAAGATCAGTTTCGGCACCGTCGCCCGTAACATAACATTCGCCATGTTCATAAGGATTAAGTGTTCCCGGGTCGATGTTGATATAAGGGTCCAATTTCTGGATAGTCACCTTAAAGCCGCGGGCTTTAAGCAGGTTGCCAAGGGAGGCGGCCACAATTCCTTTACCCAATGAAGAGGCAACACCTCCAGTAACAAATACATAACGCGTATTCATGATTTATCCAAGGAAAGGTTTAAGATTATTACATCTGAAATTTGATCTGAGTCTTCTCAAAGCCTTTTCCTTTATCTGGCGGACCCTTTCACGGGTAAGCCCGTACTTCGTGCCGATTTCTTCAAGAGTAAGACTATAACCTATGCCTATGCCGAAATGGAGTTTGAGAATTTCTCTTTCCTTTTCAGTAAGCAAAGACAAAGAACGTTCAATTTCCTGTGACAAGGATTCGTCCATCAGTTGTGAGTCAGGTTCAGGGTTGGAATTGCTGCTCAAGACATCAAGCAGGCAGTTGCCTTCTTCGTTAGGAAGAGGTGCATCCACTGACACAGTCTTAAGATTCATTCTGAAAGCGGAATCTATTTTATTGTCAGGAATATCAAGACTATCAGCTATCTCAGCTGCCGAAGGGACTCTCTGCAAGTTCTGTTCAAGACGAGAATATTCCTTCTTTATCTTGTTGATGGTGCCAACCTGGTTAAGAGGCAGTCTCACTATTCTGGACTGTTCTGCAAGAGCTTGAAGAATTGACTGACGGATCCACCAAACAGCGTAAGATATGAACTTGAATCCACGAGTTTCATCAAATTTCTTAGCGGCCTTAATCAGACCGACATTGCCTTCATTGATAAGATCAGGAAGACTAAGTCCCTGATTCTGATACTGCTTGGCAACTGAAATCACAAAACGAAGATTTGCCTTTACTAATCTTTCAAGAGCCTTATCATCACCAGCCTTAATCTTTTGGGCAAGTTCAACCTCTTCTTCTGGGGTAATTAACTGTTCCTTGCTAATATCTGACAGATATTTATCAAGGGCTGCAACCTCTCTATTGGTTATAGACTTAGAAATTTTTAATTGTCGCATTGTTAAATACTTTGTAAAATTTTATCACCTGTTATATCTTTACCTTTTAATATATACAAACAAAAGTCACAGTCTGCCAGTCAGCTGACTGACAGACTGTTATTATAAATTATAAATTAATCCTACAAACCAAAGCCGTAATAAGCCTTCATTCCATTTTCATATTTCCCTTCCATCAGGACACCGCCCGATTTACTGTTCAACAATTCGGTCAACTGTTCAACACTCCTTATTGTTACACGGTCAACCTTTGTTATCATAAAACCTTTCTTGATTCCAGCCTCCTTAAGTACGCCATTGCCCACATTCTCCACCAGAACACCGTTCGAAACGTTGTATTTCGCCAGTTCCTGAGCAGTCGGATTTGCCAAAGAAGCACCTAAAAGGCTGTTAAAATTGCTGCCTTTTGCAGCAAAATTTGTACCATTGACATCATTTTTACTTGTCAGCGTGACATAGAATGTATTTGTAACACCCGAACGATTGACCGTCACCGCGACCTTATCGCCAGGATGGTGCTGACTAATCTTCTCAATAAGCTCTGATGTTGAGGTTATGTTCTTGTCATCAACCTTGGTGATGACATCACCCACCTCAATGCCTGACTTTGCGGCATTGCTATTCTGTGACAATCCTGCAACATACGCACCTTTAAGCACTGAAAGGTTGTTCTGTTTTGCAAAATCAGCATTTATTTCCTTCAATGAAACGCCAAGAACCGCACGCTGGACTTCACCGTAATCACGCAAATCGGCAATGACTTTCTTCACGATATTCACAGGAATTGCAAAAGAATAACCCGAATAATATCCCGTTCCGCTTTCAATTGCAGCATTGATGCCGATAAGCTCGCCAGCCGCATTGACAAGTGCGCCACCACTGTTACCCATGTTTACAGCAGCATCGGTCTGAATGAAAGATTCAACCGCATAGCCGTCACGTGTACCTTCTATAATATTGATATTGCGGGCTTTAGCTGAAATAATCCCAGCTGTCACCGTCGAATTGAGGTTCAGAGGATTTCCGACTGCAAGTACCCATTCGCCTACCTTTGCCTTGTCAGAATCGCCGTAA
>JAFYJP010000095.1 GCA_017538085.1 Bacteroidales bacterium
CGCAAGCGTCCTGATGTTCTTATCACCAAGTTCTGGCTTCCGTATATGGCTCCATGCTTGGGGACCATTGAACGGCAAGTGCGCAAAAACAAGCATACTCTGATTGTTTCAATTCTCGACAACCTGATACCGCATGAGAAACGTCTTGGCGATAAAATTTTGGTGAAATATTTTGTGAAATCCACGGATAAATTTGTTGCCATGTCCAAGTCAGTCCTGTCCGATTTGTCTTTATTTGACACTAAAAAGCCGCGTGTGTTCTGCCCGCATCCGCTATACGATAATTACGGTGAACTGTTGGATAAGGATGAGGCAAAGAAGCTTATCGGTCTGGAACATGAGACACATTATGTCCTTTTCTTTGGAATAATCAGAGATTACAAAGGACTTGATTTATTGCTTGAATCATTTGCCGACAGCCGTTTCAAGGATTTGAATGTAAAACTTCTTGTTGCTGGAGAATTTTATAGTAATGAGGAAAAATATACTGAATTGATACACAAACTCAATATTGGTGAGCGACTCCATCTGAACACATTCTTTATCCCTGACAGTGAGGTTAACCGTTATTTCAGCGCTTGTGACATAGTTGCCCAGCCATACAGGACGGCAACACAGAGCGGTGTCACTCAAATTGCATTCCATTTCTTGAAGCCGATGCTTGTGACAAACGTAGGCGGTCTTGCCGAAATAGTACCTGATGGGAAAATAGGTTATGTGGTTGAACCTGATGTGAAACAAATCACAGAGGCTTTGGTCGATTATTTCCATAATGACAGAGAAGCGGAATTTTCTGAAAATATTACTGAAGAAAAGAAAAAATATGCGTGGTCAAATATGACCGCTGCAGTTTTAAATGATTGAAAATATGTTAATTAGAAGTAAAGCTCCATTAAGATTAGGATTGGCTGGCGGTGGTACTGATGTTTCGCCTTTTTCCGATATATATGGCGGCGCAATACTCAATGCCACAATAAACATGTATGCATATACCACCATTCAACCTACAGATGACGGACGCATTGTGTTTGATTCCCCGTCCAACGGACTTCATGAGGAATTCAACAGCTGTTCATATCTTGAACCTAATGGATTTTTCATTCTCCATAAGGGAGTTTATAACAGAATAATCCGCCAATATCATAATAAACCGTTGTCGTTTAGATTGTCAACATTTGTCGATTCACCTCCTGGTTCCGGACTTGGGACTTCATCGACATTGGTCGTCTCAATTCTCGGAGCGTTTGTGGAATGGCTTAAACTTCCTCTCGGTGAATACGATATTGCACATTTAGCTTATGAAATAGAGCGTATCGACCTCGGAATGTCCGGTGGAAAACAAGACCAGTATGCGGCCACATTCGGTGGCTTCAATTATATGGAATTTAATGGCGACAATGTTATTGTCAATCCGTTACGTGTTCGCCAGCGTCATCTTGATGAGCTTGCCCACAATCTTGTTCTATACTATACCGACACGAGCCACATTTCAGCGCAAATAATCGAAGACCAGCAGAAAAATGTCATTGCTAAAAAGCAGTCATCCATCGATGCAATGCTTAATCTTAAAAATCAGGCTGCATTAATGAAGGAAACTCTGCTCAGAGGTGATATCGATGGTATCGGCTCTATTCTCGATTACGGATGGAAGTACAAGAAACAAATGGCTGACAGCATCACTAATTCGCTGTTGGACAGCATCTATGATGCCGCAAAAGCTGCTGGAGCTACAGGTGGCAAGGTCTCAGGTGCAGGCGGTGGCGGATATATGTTTTTCTATTGTCCCTCGGTCACGCGCTATGAAGTAGTGGAAACTCTGAAACAGTTTGGCGGTGAATCAAAGCGATATCAGTTCACCACAGACGGTCTGAAGACCTGGACTATTTAATTTAATAAATACATAATCATAATAAAAACATGAAACACTCTGTAAAAGATTGGTTTATGGCGACACGTCCCTGGGCTTTAACCGCTTCCGTAATGCCTGTATTAGTTACATTGGCTCTATTGTTCTATAACAATTCTGTTGCAGGTAATCCTTTACATATCAATTGGTTAAACAGTGTTCTCGCTATAATTGGAATTATGATTCTTCATTCGGCTGGAAATCTTTTGAGTGATTATTATGATTATAAACAGGGGGTTGATACTGCCGATAATGATTTTGGTGCAAGGACTTTGGTGACAAAACAGTTCCAACCGCATGAAATCAGAAATTTCGGACTGGTTTTATTATTGTGTGGAATAATCTTAGGATTGTTTCTGACATATAATTCAGGACTTCATCTTTTATGGATAGGCGCATTTGGCATAATTGCAGTCTTACTTTATTCAAAGATGAAATTCAACTATTTGGGTGACTTGTGTATTTTCACTGCTTTTGGCTTGATGCCTCCGTTAGGAACCGCATACGTTGCAACCGGTCATCTGTTTCCTTATTATTTCATCATATCAGTGCCAATTGGGTTCCTTACGCTTGGAATTCTTCACTCGAATAATACCAGAGATATTGAGCGGGATTCCAAAGCCGGAATACATACTTTCGCCATGGCATTAGGCTTAAAAAAATCAATAATCTATTATAATATTTTAGTCATTATTCCTTTTATCTGGAATATAGTTTTCGCATTACTTGGTGAACTTCCATTGATGGCTATTCTCGTTTTATTGGTCTTTCCAACTGCATATAAGAACTTGAAAACTATGAGTACGGCAAAGGATAACATTGAAAACATCAATTTCCTTGATTTGTCCTCAGCCCGTCTTCAGATGCTGTTTGGTATTACATTTATAATAGGTTTGCTTATTGCCGTCTTTCTATTACGTATTCCCACACTGTAGGGGATACTATTGAAATATTATATGGGAAATACAACAAAGACCATCACATCCCATAATGAATGCGAAATAATCAGTGCGGGCAGACTTTTAGGAAAGAAACGGTAGATTGCTCCCCATACTAATCCTGCAACTAATGCTGCCATTATAAGCATAAAATTGAATGACCAGATGTGCGCTAAAGAGTACAATATCACACCTATAATTAAACCTGCATTAGGATTGATGATTGTCTGCAATGTTTTTTGAACGTATCCTCTCCAGAATATTTCTTCTGCTGGTCCCATGATTAGCAGCAACAACATGGCTATCAACCATTTGTTATGTCCATCCCTCATGGAGTAAATACTTGCAACCTGGCTTTTTTCAAAACCGAACATCATTGATGAAATTTTATCACCGAGCCAGAATACACCCCACAAGGCGGCTGCAATGAATATTCCGGCAACAAATGATTGCCAATTGAATTTCAATTCGCTAATAATCTGTTTTCTTATCGATAATGCGATGATGCTTAAAACAAGTGAAGCAAGACTTATTGCAATCCAGAAATTAACCATTCCTTTTGTCCATGGCGAAAACAAGAAAAACCATAGTGCAAAGGCCAATAAAACCATGAAAATTAAAGTCAGGACATTATATGTATTTTCGTGACATTTATTTGGCATTTTCTATTGTGTCTGTTTCTTTTAGGATAAATTCTGTCGGGATATTTTGTATTGTGTGTTGTATTTTTCCGGTTAAAGGTTTATTCATATTGATTGACAGGTAGCACCCCATTTCTATTAATTTCCGGGCAATGATTTCATTGTTGTTGAATCCATGAATTATCCATGGCTGTTCAGGTTTGAGTTTTTTACGAAATTCGATGATTTCATTGTAGGCTCTGACCACATGGAGAATCATAGGTTTATGATATTGTTCACTAAGTTCAATTTGTTTGTTGAATATTGATTTTTGAAGAGTTAGGTCTGTGGATATGCTTTTGTCGAGTCCGCATTCACCGATAGCGAAAACTTTCTGATGAGACAGCAGGGTAGGGAAAAGTCTGTCAATACAGGAGAATATCTGCTCTTCAGGAAAATCATTGATTTCCCATGGGTGCACACCGATAGAAAGAAGTTTGTTTTTTCGTGCTGAAGCATCTTCGAACTCTGAAATGCCGCTGTCTGTCAACAGCTCTTTAAGTTGAAGATTTTTGACATAGACTGTGCCGTCATCATAATCATGATGTGTATGGATGTCATTGATATCAGACAAATTATATGTCATTGTTCAAGCAGTTATAAAACACATAGAGACGCAAAAAATATGCGTCTCTATGTAATCTGGAATGTTTTTTTAGGATTAGATAGCACCTGATATCATGAATGTTGCAGCAAGTGCAACGATTGCATAAAGTTCAGGGAATACGGCAAGAATCAGAGTTTTACCGAAGACATCGTGACCTGCCCCTATGGCAGCGACGCCGTTAGCACACAACTGACCCTGACGTATTGCAGACAATAGACCGGCAAAGCCGAGGGCAAGACCTGCGCCGAATATACCTGCTGCAGGAAGCCAACCCATTTCGGCTGAGAGGTGTGACTGGCAAAGGAAGTATCCCAAGAATCCGTAAAGACCCTGGGTACCTGGCAATGCACTCAGAACAAGATAGTTACCAAATGCGTCCGGGTTCTTCTTCATAGCCCCGATGGCCGCATTACCACTGATTGTTACACCATAGGCACTGCCGATGCCGGCAAGTCCTACCATTAATCCAATTCCGATGTAAGCTAATACAATTGGTTCCATAATTTAAAATTTTATTTATTAATATTTATTGATTGCATAATTTATTGTTGTTCAGCCACTTTACCAAATGGCTTGTATTTTTTTCCGCCACCGGTAAAACCTGAGTTTTTATAAAATTCCACAAATGTCAGTCGCATTGGATGAACAAATGCACTCAATGCAGACATAAAAATGTTCATACCATGTCCTATCAGCAGAATTATCAGCATGACAATTTGCTTGAGAACTGGAATGTCAGGACTTAAATCCATGGCAAGGCTGTTGAATACAAATCCCATCACCGAGCCAGAGATTCCAAGTGCGAACAAACGGATATATGACAAGACATCACCTAAGATACCTGTTGCCATATTGTATGTGTTCCACAGTCCGGAACCTATATTGAGTATTCCGAAAAGATTCTTCTTATTGAAATTCAGGTTGTTTAGTAAGAAAATACATATTCCGCCGCTTATTCCGAAGACGTAATACATTATCTTAGCAGTTGACTGGTCAATTACATTGAAATGTGACAGGGCAAACGTCCCTCCACATCCTAAGATAACCAACAGCCAACCAATGGTGACTATTCCACCGCTGTATCTCTTTTGTTTGAATTCGTTGAAAATTTTGATGAACATACCGAAAACAATCTGTATGGCACCCAATATCAGAGAGTTGGTAAACAGCTTGTCTGAATCCATCATATATTTCTTGAACTTTTCAAGCCAAGGGATATTGGCATCAATCAGGCTGACCCCAAAGAATGTCCCGCTGATAAATCCCATTATCACTGTTGCAACACCAAGCCATCCGGCAAGTCTGAAAATGCCTTTCATACTCGGTTTTGCCTTGGCGGCAAGAATGAATGCAGCAACAGCCATAATAAGTCCATATCCTGCATCGCCCAGACATAGTCCGAAGAACAGCATATAGAATGGCGCAAAGAACGGGGTTAGGTCGATTTCACCGTAAGAGGGCAGGGTATAAAGCTCACCCAACGGTTCAAATAGTTTATTGAAACTGTTGTTTTTCAGTAAGATAGGAATGTTATCCTTTGATGTGTCAGGTTCACGTGATGTATAAAGAATTCCATTTTCATGCAAGTAGCTTTCCAATGCTTCATTTTTTGATTCCGGAACCCAGCCTTCTATGAGTTTTACCTTTTCATCAGCAACAGACTCGGTATTGAGTTTTACCTTTGAAAAATCGAATTCTGTGCGCAGTGCATTATATTCCGCTTTTAATTTTGAAAGATAATTCTGTGCAAAAAATGTCAATTGCGCCGATATTTTGTCGCTTTCTTCATTCAGCGCAGCATTCTGTGACGTAAGTTCATTGAGGGATCGTTCCGGAAGTTTTACCTTATCAGCTTCTATAGTCACGTTATTCTCTTTGGTGACTGTAACAAAACAATAATTGGTATTGGATTCATATACAATAATTGCATTGTACTTTTCTTTCCATTCCTCATTAAATTGTTTTTTCGTACATGTGAAGAAGTTGAAAAAATATCCGGCTTCAGCAATTTTGTCAATGGTGCTCAAATCGAAATCACCCCATGGGGTGAGGGATTCAATATCCTTTTTGACTTGCAGCTGTTGTTGTTTAATTGTGTCTTTTTTATCCCTGAGTAACTTATAATCATCTATAAGCATGTCACATGAAGGTGTGAAAGCAACTGAATCAGCAGGTGTTTTCAGAATATTTTCAAGGTATTTTTCCGCTGATGCATACTGTTTCATTAGAGACAGTTTGTCTTCCAGTTTTTCATTTATGACAGAGACTTTCTCTTTCTCAATGATATCAATGACACCGAGTTCGTAAAGTTTTTCCACGAAAGTGTCATAATCATTATGATAAACGAGGAATGAGTATTTGCGCATTTTTTCAATCATTCTTCAGTCTCCTTTCTCAAGTTTTGTCTCGCTTTGACGATTTTCTGGGCGGATTTGGTCAGATTATCCTCATCTTCCAGATAACGTTTTATCTTTAAAATTGCATCTTGAAGTCCTGGTATTTGGACTTTTTCATACAAATTCACTTTTTGGGTGGTTTTTTTGCGGGCATATTCCAGAAGTTCAAGTTTACGTTCGGCAACTTCCTTTTCGATTACAGTTTTGGAGATGAGTTTGAGAATAGTGATACCGTCATAATACCACGAAGGTTTGTTCATCAGGAAGAAGTCGTTAACGCTGTATTTGATATCCTCAAGAACAGGAGTTTGTACGCCTGCAATTTTTTTGGTGGTAAGAATCACATCATCAATTTTAAGCAGACTTTGGTCAAATTCACCCCATAATGGATACATGTCAGAGTAAGAGGCAATTTGTTCTTCAAAGTCGTTGGCAAGTGTAATTACCTCGTTCTTCGTTTTCTTTACTTCAAGACGTAATGCAGACTCCTTGTTCTTAATGGTAGGCAGTGTGTTCTGCCGTACCTTCAGCTGTTTGTTGAGTTCCTGCATCGAGGTCTTATTATATTGAAACTTAATTGCCATGATGTGAATAAATTAGTTTTTCCAGTATTTATCGACCAATGACTGTTTGATGTTGACTTCGGCTTTTGAGAAGTGAGCAGCGAAAAGCTCCCATGCTGTATTAAGCATTTTCTCTACATCGATGTTCACATCGATGGCAAGAAGTTTTTCGGAATATTCCGATGCGAAATCGAGACAGCGCTGGTCATAGTCAGTCAAGTCGAAACCGTTTTCGAGTTTGGTACGTGCATTGGCAGCATCGGCATAAAGACGGACGGCAGCATTCATGACCTGAGGATGGTCTTCTCTCGTCTGTTTGCCTATAACAAGCTGTTTCAGACGTGAAAGGCTCCTGAACGGGTCAATGATTACTTTACGTATATCCGAGTCTCTTCTGAGGAAGAGCTGACCTTCTGTGATATAACCGGTATTGTCAGGAATTGCATGGGTAATGTCACCGCCGCTGAGGGTTGTAACCGCTATGATTGTTATTGAGCCGCCTTCCTTGAATTGGACAGCTTTTTCGTATATTTTTGCAAGGTCGGAATACAGTGAGCCAGGCATACTGTCCTTTGAAGGAATCTGGTCCATACGGTTGGAAACTATACACAATGCATCGGCATAAAGTGTCATGTCTGTCAAAAGTACAAGAACTTTTTCGTTTCTATCGTATGCGAAATACTCAGCAGCCGTAAGCGCCATGTCAGGGATAAGCAGTCGTTCGATAGGAGGGTCGTCGGTTGTGTTGACGAAACTTACTATTCTGTCGAGAGCACCTGCATTGTCGAAAGTGTTCTTATAATACAGGTAGTCATCATGAGTCAGTCCCATTCCACCGAGGATAATCTTGTCAGCCATAGCTCTGAGGGCGACTGTAGCCATAACTTCATTGTACGGTTGGTCAGGATCAGCGAAGAAAGGAATCTTCTGGCCTGTAACAATAGTGTTGTTAAGGTCGATACCGGCAATACCAGTAGTAATCAGCTGTGATGGCTGCTGACGTTTGACGGGGTTGACTGACGGGCCGCCGATTTGGCGTTCCTCTCCATCGATTGGTGCACCGCCGTCAATAGGGTCTCCGTATGCGTTGAAGAAACGTCCCGAAAGTTCCGGTCCTACTTTGAGTACAGGAGGTTTGCCAAGAAATACGGCTTCTGCATTTGTGCGGATACCTTCAGTTCCGCCGAAGATTTGCAATGTCACATCTTCGCCGCTGATTTTAACCACCTGGGCCTTTCTGCCATCGATTATGGCCATTTCATCATAGCCTACACCTGTTGCTTTTAAAGTACATGTAGCCTTGGTGATTTGTGTAATCTTGGTATATATACGTTGAAATGCTTTTGTTGTCATTATTTGGTTCTCCTTTCTTCAACTGTCGTGTTGAGCTCATTGAGATATTTATTGAAGTTATCCGATTGATATTCAGAATAGTTCATCTGTTTAAGAATATTAATCAGACGTTTGTAATAAGCACTTATTTCTTCGAATGAATCGAATTTGAACTTGTTGTGACAAATGTCAAGGACAAGTTTCAGCATAAATTCCTGACGTGGCAGAGGACAGTCAGCATCGATTTCATCGAATGCGTCTTGTTGGAGGAACACGAAATCAATGAGCTCCGAATTCCAAAAACGGACGTGATAGTCAATTGGCACGCTGTCATCACCGAGAATGTTTATCTGCTCCTTGGCCTCCTTGCCTCTCAGGACAATGTTCTTGGTCTCATCGATAATTTCATTCCAGTCAGGAGAGATTTTCTCTCTGAGATATTGTTGTACTTGTTCGTATTCGAGGTATTTTGAATATGATTCGATAGGATCGACAGCAGGGTAGCGTTTTCCGTCTGCCCGTTCCTGCGAAAGAGCGTAGAAGCAACGCGCTGCCTTTTTTGTTGATTCTGTGACAGGCTCCTTGAGGTTGCCGCCGGCAGGTGAGACTGTTCCTATGAATGTGACTGAACCTGTAGCGCCGTTGTTGAGTTCAACGAACCCGGCACGCGCATAGAAGTTGGCAATGATTGCTGACAAGTCAACAGGAAAGGCGTCCTGTCCCGGAAGTTCCTCCAGACGGTTTGACATTTCACGCAGTGCCTGAGCCCAGCGTGAAGTTGAATCGGCGAGGAGAAGGACTCTCAGCCCCATTGCTCTGTAGTACTCGGCGATTGTCATACCCGTGTAAACTGATGCTTCACGGGCTGCGACAGGCATATTGGAGGTGTTGCAGACGATTGTTGTTCGTTCACTCAGCTTTCTGCCTGTATGCGGGTCAATCAATTCAGGATATTCCTTGAAAATTTCGACAACCTCATTGGCACGTTCACCGCAAGCCGTCATGATTATGATGTCAGCTGCCGCTTGTTTTGCAATGGCATGTTGCAGTACTGTTTTACCACAGCCGAAAGGACCAGGAATGAATCCGGTGCCGCCTTCTGTGATTGGGTTCATACTGTCAATGATTCTGACACCGGTTTCGAGAATCTTCTTCGGTATTGGTTTGTCCTTGTAGCAGGTAACAGCACGTTTGATAGGCCATTTCTGCACCATGGTGACTTTTACGTCTTCACCTTTTTCATTGATGAGCACTGCCATAGTGTCATTGATAGTATATTGGCCTGCAGGGGTTATTGATTTAACCTTATATTTGCCATTGAAAGAAAAAGGTACCATGATTTTATGGTCAACCCAATTTTCCTTAACGCTGCCAAGCCAATCACCAGCTTCTACAGTATCACCGACTTTGGCCAAAGGTTTAAAGCTCCACTTTGTGTCATCGTCAAGAGGGTTTGTGTATTCGCCTCTTTTCAGGAAGGTGGACTGCATTTTGTCAAGGTCGTTCTGTAATCCGTCATAATTTTTTGAAAGGATGCCAGGACCAAGAGTAACTTCCAGCATGTGCTGAAGGAATTCCACTTCAGTGCCGACTTTCAGTCCTCTGGTACTTTCAAAAACTTGGATGTTGGCAATGTCACCGTTCACCTTGATTACTTCAGCCATAAGGTTTTCGTCGCCCATTTTCACATAACATATTTCATTCTGTGCAACAGGCCCGTCAACTTTAACCGAGACAAGGTTTGAAATGATTCCAACTACTTTTCCAATTGTGTTCATATATTTCATTTTTTATTATTATCCAAATCAGCTGTGTTCTTGATGTCTTCGATGAGATCCCTGAACATAGTTTTGCCTTTTCCGGGGTCGGCATTAACCCATCTTTCTATTATTCTGAGTTTCAGCAATATTGCTATGACCACCTCAAAAGAGAAATATTCAAAGGTAGTGGCTTCATCAAGCCATTTCCATTTAAGACGGTCGATTTCTTCTTCTCTCTTGAAAAGATTGCTGTTGTCAAAAATGTTGATGACAGTGTTTATCATCGGCCAGTCAACTGACAAGCCGAAATCTTTAGCATTGCTCTTTGCAATAAGCTGTAACGGTTCCGAATTTACAATTAGCTGATCCTCGTTGTCGAGACCGTATTTTCTGGCTATAATGGCACTCATGACATTTTTTAGCATAAACTCGAAACTGAACCAGTTTCTAATAAACCTGTTGGATGAATTGCCAATATGTTCATAATATGCCTGCGTCAGACGTTTTTCCCAATACAATCTGTCGTCTTTCCTATCGCTGTCGTTGTACTCCTCGAAGAATCTGGCGATATAGTCAGTGTCTATTTCGTTTGGATCCTTGAAAGCCGCTAAAAGCTCATCGTAAGTATAGTTTGCAAGATTGTTGAATTCAACCTCTGATTTGTCATCATGAAAGAGCATTCCAAGTATGTTATGATTGTCGTATTCATAGTAAAGATTGCGTAATTCTTTTAAATCGGAACCGCGCAATGATTCCCTCAAATACTCCTTTAGCTCATCTGCCTTGAATACGAGTTTCTTTTGGTCGAATGCTATTTCTGGCATTCCCGCTACTAAGCAGTAATAGTTATGACTCATTTTGCTTCCTATTACAGTTTACTTCTTATATAACAATTCGAAAGTTCTCGGGCGAATGTATTCTTTAATAAATGAACTGAAATCCTTTTCTGTGAAACTGATTTTATATGATTCTCCCTTGGTTTCAATGGCAAAGCCATTTTCGACAGACTTGGAAGGTTTGAATGTAACGTGATTGTTCAGAGTTTTGCCAAGTTCAGACTGTAAAAACTGGTCAAGTTTTGAATCTTCCGGAAACAAAATGTTGAAATCTGCCTGCTCCTTTGTGCTGTCCCAATTCTTGACCATCGTCAGTATCATTTCCTTGAGGAAATCTTTGTCATTGAACAGCCCTTTCAAGGATTTATCTATTGTATTTTCAAGCAATACATTGGTGACACTTTGTTTGATAGATGAAACAGCTTGATTTGCAGTAAGTTCCAACTCTGTATTTACTTTTTTCTTTAACTCGTCAGAATCAGACTGAGCTTTTGCAATTCTTTCTGCAGATTCTTTCTTTGCAGCTTCAATAATCCTTTCAGCTTCCTTCTTCGCATTGCTGATTATTATTTCCGCTTCTTCATTGGCTTTGGTTATGCCTTCATTGTAAATCTGGTCCGTTAATTTTTTTAATGTATCTTCCATAACGCAAATGGTTTGTGCAAATAAATATGCAATACTATTTTGTTATCATTATTTATGTTGTACTTTTCCGATTGGAAAAGTTTACAAAATTAATTTTTTTAATCGGAAACACGTACTTTTTGCAATTAATTTTTTTATGTAGCAGAAATTGCGTATCTTTGCAATTCGAAATGCAAGGTTAACTAACTAAGGGGAAAAAAGATGAAAGACAAACGCAGAAACAACACTATTGAAATTGACAAGGATAAATTCCGCTTCGATGTGGATGTGTATATTTTTAAGGAAGAGGAGCACTTTGCGGCCTATTGTCCTTCCCTTGATCTTGTAACAACAGGCACCGACTTTCAGGATGCAGTAAAGAACTTCTACGAGTGCCTGCAACTGCATGTGGAGTGCTGTATGGAGATGGGAACCTTCGAAGAAGATCTAAGAGAACATGGATGGAAAGTAAGTACTAAGCGAGTTGTGCCGCCTTCGTTCCGCACACAGCTTAAACGTCCGCAGCTTGCCGAATTGCTGCAAAGCAGCACAAACTATGAGCGTATCTCTGCTCCAGTCAGAATATCTGTCCTCTCATGAAAAAATTGTCAAACATTACCCTGAAAGAGTTTCGTATCGTGCTGACATCCCTCGGCTTGCACAAGATGCGCACGAAAGGCGGTCATGAAGCTTGGGTTCGCGATGGACTCAAGCGCCCGGTTATTATTCAGACGCATGTGGACCCCATGTCAGAGTTGGTAGTGAGAAAGGCCCTTAACGACCTAGGCCTCACACGCGAGGAGTTCATTACTTTGTTAGAGTCGCTTAAATAATTAATGACATAAAAGGTGAAGACTTCATGACCAAAAGGGTTCATGGCTCCCAAGGATTGAGAAAAATCATCCGTCGTCATCCTGACTTCGTCATTGCGTACCCCAGAAGTTTTCGTCAAATAGTTTTTCGATAGGTTTGTGCCGTTTCATGATCATTGTTTTGGAGAGGAGTTGTCCGTTGAGCGGCAATCGCACTTGTATAGTCGTCACGGTTTTGGCC
>JAFYJP010000096.1 GCA_017538085.1 Bacteroidales bacterium
CGATGTACAAATCCACGACCATACGGCTTTCAGCCATTGTGAGTATAATAATGCCGAAATTGTCCGGTTTTATGCTCTTTACGATGGTTTTCAGCCGGATGCGTTCTTCGGCCTGTTTGATTTTCTGTGATATTGATATTTTGTTTGTAAAAGGAATCAGGACAAGATAGCGTCCTGCAATGGCGATATCGCTTGACACGCGCGGGCCCTTGGTGGAAATAGCCTCTTTAACTATTTGAACCGGAATAAGTTGGTTGGCTGACACCTCATTGGCTATTTTGCCTGTCTTTGAAACCTCCTGCTCGAGTTTGAAGTTTTCGACCATTTCCACCCCGTCTTTTCCGGTGAGTGAACCTGCCTGAAGCTTAGAGGTGAATTTCATGAGACTGCGGAACTGTGTGCCCAAGTCAACATAAATCATAAACGCATTTTTCTCATGACCAATGTCAAGGAAGCATGCATTCAGTCCCGGCATATTCTTTTTCACCCTGCCGAGATAGATGTCACCAGCCATAAATCCCACATCAGTCCTATCCTTATGGAGTTCAACGAGAACATTGTCTTCAAGGAGGGCTATATCAACGTCCTTATCGTGCTTCTTTATTATTAATTCTTTGTTCACGAGGTTAAATATTAAACAACAAAATCTATCAGATATTAGAAATTTAATAGACCTGATAGATTTTATTTAATTGAGGACATGAGATTTATTTTTTCTTATGTCTGTTCTTCCGCAAACGTTTTTTACGCTTGTGGGTTGACATTTTCTGTCTTTTATGTTTCTTTCCGTTTGGCATAATATATTATTATTTTTCTTGAGGTTTAGTATTTTTTACGCTAATAGCGAAAGCCTTAGCTGGTTTGAATGCAGGGATGCTGTGTGCAGGTATCTTAATAGCAGATTTCTTGGAAATGTTTCTGCCTATTTTTGCCTTTCTTTCTTTGATGATGAAACTGCCGAATCCTCTGAGATATACACTTTCACCTTTTACCAATGAGTTTTTAACTGTACCCATGAAAAGTTCGACACACTTCTGAATCTCCACTTTTTCATAGCCTGTTTTGTTAGCTATTTCAGCTACGATTTCTGCTTTTGTCATAATTTCTTACTTTATCTGTTAATAAATAATACAATACTCAATAGTGAACAACATCACTTAAAAATGGACTGCAAAGATACATATTTTTTTGATTATAACGACTTTAATAAAAATTTTTTCAAAAAAACTCGAAAAAATCTCTCGAAACAGGTAACAAAAAAGTATTTTTTGCAATATATATACAAGAAAGATTTATTATTTTTGTTGGATTAAAAAAACAAGTATTATGGCAAGTGGATTAAATAAGGTAATCCTGATAGGAAACCTTGGAAAAGACCCGGAAGTAAGATCATTTGAAACGGGCAAAAATGTGAGATTTACATTGGCTACCAATGAAGATTACAAAACAAAAAGCGGCGATAAGGCAAGTCATACCGAATGGCACAACATTTCATTGTGGCGCGGATTGGCAGACATAGCAGAGAAATATCTGAGAAAAGGAAGTCAGGTTTATATCGAAGGACGCATCAGATACAGAAGCTATGAACAGGAAGGCGTAAAGAAGTTCTATACCGAGATAGAGGGTGATTCGATGGTTATGCTTAGTAGTGGAAATGCAGGTCAGAACAGCGGTTCGCAGGCGGCATCCAACGCTGCAGAACAGCCTGCTCCGGAGTCTCTGCAGCCTAACGATTCCCAGATTTTCACTCCTCCGACTTCACAAGATGATGAACTTCCGTTCTAAACTACAGTTATTACTAATCGTAATTTCATCTATAATAATCGTTTCGGCGTGCCAAAACAACAGCACGCCGAAACCGATGGGATATTTCCGCATCGCCTTCCCGGAAAAATCCTATGACACCCTCTCCTCACTGTCCGACCACAGGCTGCCCTTCTCATGTCTTGTCCCAACCTATTCTACATTTGTGGAAGTGCCTGCAAGCGACCAAAGCAGGTGGTTCAACTTGAATTTCCCCGCCTACAATGCAACCATCCATCTCACTTATTATCAGATGGATACCACATTATCGACCTATATCGAAACATCACGCAGCTTTGCTGTCCAACATATACCAAAAGCAACAGCCATCAAGCAGAAAGTCATCTCCCACCCCGAACATTCAGTATATGGGCTCTATTACAACATCCAGGGTAGCGAGACGGCTTCGCCTATTCAGTTCTATATCACCGACAGCACCACCAATTTCCTGCGCGGCGCCTTGTATTTCAACAATGTTCCGAACAACGATTCCCTCTCCCCCGTCATCGAATTCATCGACAAAGACCTGATTACGATAACTGAGACTCTGCAATGGAGGTGATAAAAGTTAAGACCTAAAATTGCTTTCCTTTCAAAAAATTTGTTTATCTTTGGAAAATTTTTTTGGAATGTAGAATCTATTTTTAAAAAAGGAGGGAGTCTATGGTCGAAACTCTAAAATTTGGTACCTTAAAATGGCATCATATTTTTAATGCAACTGATGAAGATATACAGTTTTTAAAAGACGAGTTTTATTTCCACCCTCTTGACCTTGAAGACTGCCAGAGTCCGTCGAACCAACGACCGAAGATTGACGTTTACGACAACTATTATTTTCTGATATTCCACTACCCTCATTTCGATAAAATAGACAAATTCATCAGAATCAGGGAATTGAGACTTTTCTGGGGGCCTGATTACATCATTACCATCGGCAAACTGCATCCGCAGGTGAGGAAAATGTTCGAGGAGGCAAAGGTAACTCTCTCTTCCACTTCAGATGTGGAAGATGAAGAATTCATGTTCGGTTCATCCGACCAGCTGCTATACCACATCCTCGAAATCACCATTGAGGAAACCTACAAACTTGTAAGACGAATCGGCTCCAATATCGACTATATCAACGGCTCTCTCTTCGACTACAAAGCCGAAAAGACCATCGAAAGCATCTCCGTGACCCGCAAGAATGTCATCCTCCTCAATACCACATTCCGACCACAACTGCGAGTGTTCAACAAATTCGAATCAGGTGAAATTGAAGGCTTCGCCGACAATATGGAAGAATACTGGGGCAACATCCTCGACTACATGCAGAAAATATGGGATATGACTGAAGATGACGCAGAACTTATCGAAAGCTTGTCGAAAACCTTCGACTCCATGCAGGCCAACAGGACCAACGAAATAATGAAGATTCTCACATTCTTCTCATCCACAATGATGCCGTTGACCTTCATCACCGGACTATACGGGATGAACCTTATACTACCCGGAGCAAACTACCAACACGCATTTGTCATAATTCTGGCAATAATGATTTTAGTGGTAATTGCCATGCTTTTGTACTTCAAGAAGAAAAAATGGCTCTAAACCGAGAAATGACCAAAGACAAATTAGATATAGAACCTTTCAGGCAGTGGAGTCCCGCAGGTGACAATCTGCTGCTTATTGCAGGGCCATGTTCTGCCGAATCGGAAAGACAGGTGATGAACACTGCCGCGCAACTGATTGAACATAAGATAAATATATTCAGAGCTGGGATATGGAAACCTCGCAGTAAGCCATACACATTCACTGGCTGCGGTGAAAAAGGCATCCCCTGGCTTTTAGCAGTGAAAAGGGAATTTCACCTGCCCGTAATGGTCGAGGTCATGAATGCAGACCAGTTGAAACTCGTTCTCGACAAGGGTATCGATTATATTTGGCTCGGGGCAAGGACCACCATAAATCCCTATATGATGGACGAAATCTCCGAAGCCTTGCACGGCTGCGACATTCCCGTCTTCATAAAGAACCCGATATCTCCAGACCTCAACACATGGATAGGTGCACTGGAACGCATTAATGGCGCCGGAATACGCAAAATGGCTACAATTCACCGTGGGTTCCAGTCGGTATATTCCGCACCGCTGCGCAATGAACCGCATTGGGACATCCCTGTCAAACTCAAATGCACGTATCCCGACCTGCCTATCCTGTGCGACCCAAGCCACATTGCTGGCGAAACAAAATACATTGAAGACATCGTAACAAAAGCCCTTGCACTTGAGACTTCAGGACTCATGGTTGAAGTCCACAACAACCCGTCTGAAGCCCTGTCAGACGATAAGCAACAACTCACCCCAACACAATTCGGGAAAATGCTCAAAAACGTCAACTTCCACGACCGATGCCGTACTTTGGCAAGCAACACCCCCGAACAAGAAGAAGTAATCGCCAAGATAAACACTTGCCGCCAGATTATCGACGGTTGCAATGAAGACCTCATAAAAGTGCTGGCACAAAGGATGGCTGCCGTGAAGGAAATAGGAGAAGCCAAACGGAAAATAGAACTTCCCGCCTTGCAGGCATCACGCTGGCGCGATGTTATGAACCAATGCCTCAGCCTTGCCGACGAACTCGGGCTCTCAAAAGAACTCGTAACAGAGATAATGGATGTCATCCATAAATATTCAATAAAAATACAATAACGGAAAATATCATGGAAGAACTGGAATTCGATGAGATAAAAATCCGCGCCAGCTATCTTAACTATTTCATGGTCAACCTGTACGCTGAAAAAGGACGCGAAGTATTTCAGCATGACAGTGATGAACCGAACAACAAATATGATGGTAACAAACCCGGCACCGTAGTCTATAAACTCAAAGGAGACAAAACGTTATATGAGATTCCTCCACGCTGGTATGATGTATATTACCTTCTTAACCATACTGACATCAACGAGAGAAAGCACTATCTGTCCCTGCTTATCGAAGAACAAAGAATCAATAAAGGTAAGAACGAGGGGGAGAATGTGGTTCCTGAATTGGAAATGATGCGTGACGACCTGAAAAAGGAATGTGAAGCCTATTGTAAGTCACATACTCTTTACGACAACGACAATGTAGTCAACATGCTGTCAGCAAAACGCAGTGTGGATGACCAGCGCCTCACAATCAACAATATAAGTCACAAAGGGAACATTCTCCTTGAAATGGCACAGAAATGCTATTCTGTTCCGGATTTTTCGATAGTCACGTCTGACACTTTCGATGAGGAGGCAAGCAAGCGAGTGGAATACATTCATCAAGCCATTGAGAATCTGGAGATTATGACCAGAACGAAATTGGGCTCGCGTGAGAACCCGCTTGTATTCGCAATAAGAAGTGCCATGCCACAATATATTCCCGGTCTGATGCCGACTATGCTCAACATCGGTGTTACACACCAAGCATACGAAGGCCTCTGCGACAGATTAGGCAAGAACATGGCAGGTCGTATTTATCTCAACAATCTATACAACGTTACGTTACTCAAGTCATTGGACATCAATGATATAAACAAAAAATACTCCATTTCCGACCCGGATTTCAGGGTTCTTAAGGACAAAGAACTGTCACCGGAGCAAATAGCTGAAAAGATTGCCGCTGTTGAAGAACTCATCTCCAGTACGGAAGACGGCGACAAAATCATCAATGACGCATTCTACCAAGTAATATTCATCGCCAAGTGCATCAGAAAGTTTTACGATGACAATCAGGATCTTATACTGACATTCATGCAAGGCAAGAAGGCATATCCGGCACTCATCCTGCAGAAGATGGTATGGACCATCGGCAACGACTATTCGTATCCCGGAGTGATTCACAGTTTCCACAGCCGCACCGGTAAGGGGCGACAGGTGGAAAGCTATCTTGACATCTTCGGGGAAGAAATCATGACCGGCGACATATCCTCAAATGATATGGAATATGAAGAGAGAAAGGATATACGTGACGAATATCCGGCAATCTATCACTTCGACCCTCTGCTGCGAAACCTTGAAAAACGTTATCAATCACCTGTCACTATTGAGTTTGCGGTTGAAACTCACGATGATGTCAGCCTCTTCGCCATTCTTCAGCTCAACAAGTCGGAACTGACCGGCAGGGCGGCACTTCTTTCATCAATAAAACTCTACGATGAAAAAGTCATTCCAAAAGAAAAAGTGGTGGAGCTAATCAGGCCCTATCATCTGCGTCAGATTGTCTCAGACACTATCGACAATGAATCATTCAAGAACCTGAAATTCTTCGGCAAAGGTGTAAATGTTCTACCGAGAACTGCCACAACAGCAAGACTGTGTTTCAGTTCCCAACAGGCGAATGAATACAAACGTCAGGGGGACAAGGCATGTCTCTGCAAGGAACGTTTCATTCCCGAAGACACCATCATTCTCAACGAAATAGACGCAATCCTCAGTATGACCCCTGCCGCCATACACGTGGTGACAGCATGCCGCGGCTACGGAATCCCTGCATTTCTCAACCTCCAGTCAAACGGAATAACTATGCACGACAACGAACTTGTCAATTCCGACGGACTTGTCATCAAAGAAGGCGACTGGATTACACTGTCGAGCAAACGTCAAAGCATATTCAAAGGTCAGGCGAATTACCGTCCGGCACGTTTCATGAAGTACCTTGCCGGCGAGAAGGTGGACATGTATCCGAAGGAAGAGAAAGTATTCGTAGAAATGCGTGATGCCTACAAGGAATATCAAAAGATAGTCAACTCAACGACAGTTAATTACATATCCGATATTGACACTCTCGCCCGCCTCATCCGCAACGACTTCAACGAAAGTCCGGAAAAGGCCATGTCAATCGTCAACGAGTGGTATTTGGTAAACTCCGACAACTATGTTGACCAGGTGCTGAGCAGCAAGATGGGCTCACATCAAGACCAATCGCGCGTCTATGAACTTCTCGACACTGACAAGAAAGTGGATTTCTACAGACGTGCAATAAAAAAATGTCTGAGAAACGACCAGTCAGGACTAAGTGCAGGTTCATTCATGCTGGGACGTTTTGTTGCCAAGCCAGTATCACATAAATTCTGGGAAAACCTCACTCCAAAGGAAATAGCGTTCATACTGAACGAATATGTTCTCTACGAAAAGTATCTCCAAGTGCTTGAGGAAGTCGGCGAAACGAAACTGACTCGCGTACATTCGAGAATAGCAACCGAAGGATTCGACTTCAGCATCACCTGTTTCGACCTGAACAATTTCATTCCGCTGATAATCACACATCCCGACTGGAATGCAATCTCCATGGAAGTGGCTGGATTGCACGGTGAAAATGCAAACACAGAAGAGTTGGTAAAACGTCTTTCGCAGCCTCCAGAGATGTTGTTCGACCTCTCAAAACCTTGGGAAAAGGCGAAATTCGATGAACTGGCAAAAATGTAGGTTGGGTTTCCCCCCTTTTACTTGACACTTATTCTGACACCCTCTGACTGTCCGCCAAATTCAGGAGCATAATAGCACTGGATTTTCGACAAACCAGCCGTAAACGTTCCGCTCTGCTGAACATTCACCTTATATTCAATCATATAAGTGCCCTTGTTCATCCTCTCGATAAAGAAATTCATCGACTCATCCCTGATGCTCAGATAATACAGCAAATCACCGGAATAATGATAACCCGACAGCACCTCCTCAGGAATGAAACATGCCGGAACAATATCCTTCAGGTGGACGTACTCCATGTCGCGGTCTGATTTGATAACCATCCTCACTACCACCTTGTCAGTAGGTGAAATTGTCATTCCTTCCTTAACTTCAGTGAAAGTGGTGTTACCGCCTGCATAAGAAGCCTTTAATATTGTACGTTTTACTGAAAGTCCTGACGATGCAGCCGTAACATTATCATAATCTGTAAGATACTGCCAATAGAGAGAAGCCCATGCAGTACCGTCGTTAGTCTTGTCAACTGTCACCTTACCGAAACTTGCGTCAACTTCCGATGCATTCCAATATTGTTTCACATAGCCGCTGCCAGGCACGGAATTTTCAGTGTCAACGACCTTATTGCCCACCATCACGACATCATCCTTATAATTGCCGATAATGTCAGCATCGCCGCCGATAAGCAGGGCAAACACAGCTTCGGTGGTTCCGCTCGTGGTGTTCCACATGGTTGTGCGTTTCTGGTTGAGCAGCCAGCGTTTCATTTCATTGATATTATCCTCGTTGGCGCCCAACTTGTAGTAACACTCAATCATAGCAGCCATAGTGGAGATAGGCTCGCAGTACATATCAAACAAGTTGGTGGTATGCAAATCGCGCCAATACATGCCAAGTTCATCGCTGTGAAGAGCACGCTCATCAAACGACTGCATGATTTTCTTTGAGATGGCGGCATCATTACTCTGAAGAACCATAGCTGACAAAGCCTGCGAATAAAGCGAACGGTTCTGCCACCCTGTCTTGAGTTTGCCGAGATAGAAATCGTACGCTTCCCTGGCCGAATTGTCATCAAGATTGACCATATCCATCAGACAATTTCTGAGATAAAGATATTTTATCTTGCTTGAAGAAATAATATAATGTTCAAGATCACCATGTTTCTTTAAATACTCGTAATCTTCAACTATCTCAGTATCAATATAGCTAATAGCTCTTACCACCATGTTCTTTATATCATTATTGGAATTGATGGAAAAAATGCCCAAGTCGTTGAGATGCGCAAAACCGCTGATGACATTGAGAGTGACGAAATAGCTTGAATATTTGCTGCCCTCAATCCACGGGAAACTGCCATCATTTCTCTGCACTGCTTTTAATTTCCTGATACTCTGAGCCTTATTATACGACATCTGGTTGGCGTTAAACAGCATTATCATGCGTTCACGCTGTTCCTGTTCATTTGCAGCATCGAGAACCCATGGGGTTTCATTAAGCAGAACATCCTTCAGCTCCTGATTCTTCTCCAACTGCGATACGAAATCGTCCGGATTCGTGGCCTTAATCTGACGGTAAACCTCCTCAATAGTAGGATTGTTTTTGACTATATAGTCAGCAATCAAATTTGAATACAATTTTCCGAAAATGATATCCACAAGCTTGTCATCCCCATCCTCAAAATAAGGGAGAGTCTGCACTGCATACCACAGCGGATTTGGTGTATATTCAAGTGTAACTGACTGGGTATGAATATTTTTCTTACCGTATTTTTCATTGAAAGATTTAAACTGGAAAGTGTTTTTCCCTGCTTTTTTGATGGTCATAGGCAGGGTTTCTGTGATGAGCACTTTGGTAGTAAGCACAGGTATGATATGTTCCTCGGCATCGGTTAGAGAAGCTGTTTCGGCAACTGAACGTATGGTAAGAACTGATGCATCCGCCGGAACTGTAAGTTTCCATTTGACGATAACGGAGTTATTACCAGCAACCGTAAAATCAACCTTTTCTTTCTGAACCACCTGAGATGTGATATTTTCACACTTTTCATTGGTGACGACAAGATAAGACTTGCCCGTCAGAGTTTTGTCGGAAGTATTGGAAATCTTGGCTGAATAATAGATTTCGTCGTTCTGATAGAGCACTTTAGGATAATTTGGAGTGATAAACATATCCTTTTTGGCGACTATATCCATTTCATAAAGGTCTGCCGACAAATCCTTGGTATGTGCAACAGCCCTGAATTTCCATTTGGTTATGGACTGAGGAACAAGGAATTCAAATTCCACATTGCC
>JAFYJP010000097.1 GCA_017538085.1 Bacteroidales bacterium
AAGAATAAACAAGGTTATGGAGGCGAAAAAGCTCAGCCCGACTCAATTTGCAGCTGCCATAAACATACAGCGTTCAACGTTGTCACACATATTGTCGGGACGAAACAATCCGAGTCTTGACTTCATTATCAAGGTAGTGGAGACGTTTCCTGACATAAATCTCGACTGGCTTGCGAGAGGTGTCGGCGATATGTATAAAACCAAAACAATCAATGAAAAACCTGACACCACCCAATCCAAACCTAAAGCACCGGCAAAAGAAAAGGTAAAAGAAGAGTCTCCAGCCGTTATAGCTGTGGAGGAAAAACCGGTAATGCCACCAGAGGAAACAAAACATCACACATCTGCACCAGTAATTGCTAACTCCTCGCTGAAAAAAGGAATAGACTCCATAATTGTCTTGTTCAGCGATGGAACATATCAGATAATGAAATAACTTGTTTACAATTGTATTCACAAATGTAAACAACAGCGTTAATATCTGTATGTCACAAAAGTTTTGAAGTAATTGTTCGAGAGCACAACCTGTATGATGACATACCCCTTGTAAGACGACAAAAGCGACAATTTCACATTTGTATCATCTATTATTTCCTCCGAAAAAGGCAGTTGTTGCCCATCTACCGAAAAAACGCAAACAGAACAAATCGGTCTGGTACAGCTAATCGACACAGAACTGCTGAAAGGATTGGGATAGACACGGTAATTCACAAACTGGGCTTCGGGGTCAACTATACCGACTATACAATATGCCTGTTCGAAATCCGGAACGCCATACCCTATTTCATTATTGGGAGTTTCCGCATCAGATGACGTATTATAAACCACGTGTTTCAAATAAGAAGATGGAGAATTGGGAAATGCTTCAACCATACATGCAAAGAACCCTGCGATTACAGGCGCAGCAAACGATGTCCCTGACATAGTGAGCAGATTGTCATTGACAGGGTTAATCATGACAACATCAGCCGAAAGAGCGCAGATATCGGGCTTAATCCTGCCATCGGCTGTAGGTCCGACTGAACTTCCATACCAACGGTTTCCTTCCATCGTCACCCCACCAACAGTTATAACATCCTGAGCGTCAGCAGGTGCAGAGACATACTTCCATTCAGAAGCGCCGTCGTTGCCGGCAGAACTGACAACCAAAATGCCCTTGGACGCAGCTATTTGGGCACCGATGGAAATGGGGCATGTCTTGCCATCCATATCTGAATAAGAATGTGACTGCGAACTGTCATCCATTACCGAATAATTCAAGGAAGAGGAGATAATGTCAACCCCAACGCTGTCAGCATATTCCGCAGCCACAACCCAGGCATATTCCTCAAGAAGGCTCTCACGATTGATATCCTCAGTACGAAACAGCATAAACTGTGCATTGGGAGCAGCACCTGAGAAAGCATTCGTCTTTCCGGCAATAATCGACAACACACATGAGCCGTGACCGCTTCCTGTGTTATATATGCTCGCATTATCGAGGAAATTCTTCGCAGCCACTACTCTATTTTCTTTAAATAAATGCTGTAATCCATTGATTTCGTTTGCTCTAAGAAAGCCGTCATCCATAATGGCGATGACAACTCCCTTACCGTAAAAACCATTCTCATGAAGAGGCAGTCCGTTCACAATGGAAAGCTGGTCAAGGTAAGAATTGCCGGAAGGGGCTGGAGCAAATGACACATCCTCATTATTGCTTATTGAAGCTCCTGTAGCAGTTATTTCAATAATTCTCGAAATAAACTGACAATCAGTGAAATCAGGTAATGTATCGCATTGTATTACCACACAGTTCAGCCATTTGGAAACCAACAGTATTTCAGCACCATGATTTCGTACAGCATTTATATATGCCCTATTGACCGGCAAATCGTAAGTATCAAATGAGATATTGTTTTTCATGCGCCTATACATGGCGGCATTGGAGATACAGTCTTCAAGCTGGTCTTTAGCGTTATTCGGTTTATCCTTGAAATACAGCACATAGCTGTTTTTCTGGGAAAAACAGCCGAATGACGACACTAAAAAAAGTCCTGCAAGCAAAAAACGTCTAAACTTCATACTTTCTGTACTCTAAAGGGCATAAAAAAAGATGAACATAAAAATATATTCATCTTTGGAGTCATTTTTGGGTGGGAGAAGGGACTCGAACCCTCGGCCCACGGATCCACAATCCGATACTCTAACCAACTGAGCTACACCCACCATGTTTTTGCGACTGCAAAAGTATATATTTTTTTCAAGGTTAAACGCTTTTTCCTAAAAAAAATTTTATGTCTCCCCTATTTTTTTCTTTCAAGTGTACGGAAAGAATAATCGGCGCAGTGTCGTTCATCAGCCGTAAAATCCTCACGTTCAACTAAAACCCAATCGTCACTGCTTATCAACGGGAAGAACACATCAGCCTCCGGAGAATCGTCAACGATGGTAAGATACAGTCGGTCGGCATACTGCAGAAACTGGCGATAGATGGAAGCTCCGCCCATAATGAACACTTCGCCGTCATTTTCAGTCAGCTTTATAGCATCTTTTATTGACGACACCATTTCACAGCCGGGGAAATTGTCATTTTTGTCATCAGAAATCACAACATTTCTTCTGTTTGGCAATGCGCCCTTGGGAAGTGACAGATATGTGTTACGCCCCATAATCACAGTATGTCCCGTGGTCAGAGTCTTAAAACGTTTCATGTCGTTAGGAAGCGACCAAAGCAGGTGATTATTGTATCCTAACTGGTTATTACGCCCTATTGCAACTACTATGGAAATTGACATCTTTCAAATTTTCCGCAAAGATACAATAATTTTTGCTGAAAAAAACTACCTTTGCAAACGCAAAAAAAGAGATATGTTATTATTAGACAAATTAGAATCTTTATCAAACAAATACAATGAGTTACAGGCGCAGCTCAATGATCCGGAAGTGACTTCCGACATCAAGAAACTGATTAAGCTCAACAAAGACGTGAAGGAGCTTGAGCCGGTGATGACTGCGTACAAAGAATATTCGAACGTAATCGCCAACATAGATTCAGCAAAAGAACTTCTTCTGACAGAAAAGGATGAGGAAATGAGGACTATGGCGAAGGAAGAGATAGCAGAGCTGACCGAAAAGAAGGCGAAAATGGAAGATGAATTCCAGATTCTGCTTCTTCCTAACGACCCTACCGACCATAAGAATGCCATTATTGAAATCAGGGCAGGAACAGGCGGTGACGAGGCCAGCATATTCGCCGGAGACTTACATCGCATGTACATAAAATACTGTGAGGCACGCGGTTGGCAGATAGAACCTGTAAGTGCGACATACGGAACTGTAGGCGGATACAAGGAAGTCATATTCAATGTCAAGGGAGAAGATGTGTATGGGCAACTGAAGTATGAAAGCGGTGTACATCGCGTGCAGCGTGTGCCACAGACCGAAACCCAAGGCCGCGTCCATACCTCGGCAGCATCAGTAGTGGTCTTGCCGGAAGCTGACGAATTCGACCTCGAACTGAAAATGTCGGATATAAGAAAGGATACTTACTGCTCATCAGGACCTGGCGGACAGTCAGTAAACACTACATATTCGGCAATCCGACTCACCCACATTCCTACCGGCATCATCGTCACATGCCAGGACCAGAAATCACAGATAAAAAACTTCGAAAAAGCCTTGGAGGTCCTTCGTACACGTCTTTATGAAATCGAATACAAGAAATACCTTGATGAAATCTCAAGCAAAAGAAAGACAATGGTTTCAACTGGCGACCGTTCGGCAAAAATCAGAACCTACAATTATCCTCAAGGACGTGTCACAGACCACAGAATAAACTATTCCGCATTCAATCTTCCAAGCATAATGGACGGCAATATACAAGAATTTATAGATGCTCTGCAGATTGCCGAAAATGCAGAAAGACTTAAGGCTTCTCTCGAAGAAGATAATCAACAATAACTTAAAGTAACAGCCATAAACAATGACAAGACAGCAACTTATACAGAATATCAAGAACAAGAAATCATTTCTTTGCGTAGGTCTTGACAGCGACATGTCAAAACTGCCGCAGTGCGTTCTCAAATATGATGAACCTATATGGG
>JAFYJP010000098.1 GCA_017538085.1 Bacteroidales bacterium
CGATCCTGTCCGCGTGAAAACGCTTATGGATGGACATGACTATACTCTTGAAGTCAGCGATGAACTGCTGAAGTCAGCATTTGAAAACGGCTTTGTATGCACCTCCAACCTGGACGATATCAGAGACTGCAATTTTTATGTCGTGGCTGTGCCTACCCCCGTTGATGACTACAACAGACCAGACCTTACACCATTGTACGGTGCCAGCGAAACCGTCGGGAAAGTCATATCAAAAGGCGACATAGTTGTCTATGAGTCAACGGTGTATCCTGGAGTTACGGAGGACGAATGTATTCCAGTCATAGAAAGGGTTTCGGGACTGAAATTCAACAGTGATTTTTATGCAGGATACAGTCCGGAACGTATCAATCCGGGTGACAAGTTGCACACTGTGGAAAAGATTAAGAAGGTGACATCCGGCAGTACACCTGAAGTTGCTGATTTTGTCGATAAAATCTACAGCAGCGTCCTTATCAACGGTACATACAAGGCACCTTCAATCAAAGTCGCTGAAGCATCGAAGATTATTGAAAACAGCCAGCGTGACGTGAATATCGCCTTCATGAACGAACTGGCTAAGATTTTCAACTCGATAGGTATTGACACCCATGACGTTATCGAAGCTGCTTCAAGCAAGTGGAATTTCGTAAAGTATTCACCCGGCCTCGTCGGCGGTCACTGCATTTCAGTGGATCCGTATTACCTTATCCAAAAAGCACAGGTCTATGGACTATTCCCTCGAGTGATGATAAACGCCCGCCGAATCAATGACGGAATGGGTGACTATGTGGCAAAACAGACCATCAGACTGATGAACAAAAAAGGTGTGCTTGTGAAAGATGCGAAAATTCTGCTTCTCGGCATCACCTTCAAGGAAAACTGCTCCGACACACGCAATACCAAGGTTGTAGATATTTATCATACTTTAAATGAATATACCAATAATATTACTGTCTATGACCCGTGGCCTGATGCCGAAACCGTAAAGAAAATATATGGCATTCAAGTTGAAAAAAGTCTGCCTGATGACAAGTTCGATGCGATTATTCTGTGCGTAGCCCATAAGGTTTTTGCCGACTTGAATGTCCGCAGCCTTCTTAAAGAGCCTGAAAAGGGGGTCGTATATGACGTGAAGGGTTTTTTCAACAAGGATGTGGTCGATGGACGCTTGTAGTTATTTCAAAGTTTTATAGTTATAAAATAATTTGTTATTATGCGTGATAGAATTTACCTTTGCCTCGCTCACACGGGCAATCTGGAACAGAAATATATTCAGGAGGCGTTTGATTCCCATTGGGTTGTGCCTCTCGGTCCAAATGTAAACGCATTTGAAAAAGACCTTAAGGATTTTGTTGAAAGCTCTGGCAGTGCCGAAATCATTGACGGTGTGGAGACTGATGATCCTCAACTTGGCAGAAGATTAAGACCTGCCGGTGACGACGGATTGAAATACCAGCGGATACAGGGACTCAATAAGGAAGTTGTGGCTCTGAGTTCCGGAACAGCAGCCGTCCACCTCGCACTGATTGCATGTGGTGTTAAACCCGGCGATGAAGTGATTGTGCAGAGTTTTACTTTCTGCGCATCAAGTCATCCGATAACATATCTCGGTGCAACACCTGTCTTTATTGATTCGGAACCAGACAGTTGGAATATGGATCCTGACCTTTTGGAAACTGCCATTAAGGACAGAATTGCAAAGACAGGTAAAAAGCCTAAGGCAATTGTTCCGGTATATCTTTATGGCATGCCCGGACCGATTGACAAATATATCGAAATTGCCAACCGGTATGACATTCCAATTATTGAAGATGCTGCAGAAGGATTTGGCAGCCGTTTCAACGGACAGGTGTGCGGCACTTTCGGCAAATATGGTGTGCTGTCGTTCAACGGCAACAAGATGATTACTACTTCTGGCGGCGGCGCGTTAATCTGTCCTGATAGCAACTCATGGCATGACGTGATGTTTTATGCGACACAGGCTCGCGAGGCTTATCCTTATTATCATCATGAGAGGATAGGGTACAACTACAGGCTGAGCAACGTCTGTGCTGGCATCGGACGCGGCCAGATGACGATTCTCGAAGAACATCTCGAACATCATAGGCACGTCCAGAAGCTGTATGAGAAACTTCTTGGGGATGTATCAGGAATACAGGTGCATGTCCAGCCTGACAAACGATACGACAGCAACTATTGGCTGACTACTGTTTTGTTGGCGTCTGATTTGAAAGTCAAAGGGCAGGATAAGGCGTACGCTGCTGCCATAACCGGAGCTGTCGGTGGCGCTGCAGGCGTCATTCACTCAGGAGGCACCATTCACACCGACTGTGAGCCTAATGTCAACGTTGAAGCTATGCGACTCGCCTTGGATGCCAAGTTTATCGAGAGCCGTCCGTTGTGGAAACCGATGCACAAACAGCCGTGCTACAAGGATGCGCCAGCGTACGTCAATGGCGTGAGCGAATCATTGTTCAAGCGTGGCATGTGCCTGCCTACAGGTCCGTGGGTGAGCGATGATGATGTCCGATATATTGTCGATTCAATCAAAGAATCTATTGAATAAATATTATTAAAAGACCTTTCAACGGTCGGCTGGAATTATGTTGTTCCAACCGACCGTTGTTTTTTTATAATAAATGAGTCTTTGTTTTCAAGAATTAATTTTAAAAAAATGAGGTGGATTTTTCTCCACGTCAGAGAAAAGTCGTAATTTTGCAACGTCTAATTGACGTGTTTGACGTAATTGTGATGCGTTGGGTGCGTTAGTCGGTTGTAAATTGGATAGATATTTGAATAATGATAAAGCAAATAACCATACGAGATTTCTTCTCTTTCAGCGGAACTTCCACTGTAGAGTTTAATCCTGGAGTAAACTTGCTGTTGGGCATCAATGGCAGTGGAAAGACTTCACTGATTAATGCTTTAAGGTTGCTATATGAGGGGGTATGTGGTGACGGCGTAGAGAAACTGGTGCAGGAGCAATGGGGAGGATTTGACCAGATTGTGAATGTGAATGGTGACAGGACAGCTCCTTATTGCCAGATTACATACGAATTTGACCCGACAAAGGTTAATGAGATAAACCCTGCTGCTGGATTCAAATCCACCATCAAGTATAGTATCACCATCAGACCCTATGGGACGAGCTATACGTTAAGCGAAAAGATATGGACTGAACATCAAAGGAAGAAAGATAAGAAATTTACATATCTTGATTTTAGCAATGGAAAGGGTGTTATTAGTACAAGAACAGATGGAAGTGTAGGTGTACAGAAATATGAGTCGAATGAGATTTCGGGTCAAGAACTTGTGTTAAAACAAATCAACGACCCGAACAGATTCTTGCCGACATTTACATTACGGAAGGCAATCGAAACGATTGCCGTATATAACAATTTTGAGGTGGGGGAAAATAGTCGCCTCAGAAGACCTGCTGATTTCTCAACCAGCATCAGGCTTAAAAAAAATGGGGACAATCTGACTCAGATGCTGAACGAACTGAAATTGAACCATTCATTTGACTTCGAGAAGCTTGAGGAAGCATTCCGCAGTGTTAGTCCTTCGTACAGAGAAATCGTAATCAGCAACCTCTATGGTCAGTCTTATCTTTCATTGAGGGAAAAGAATCTGAGAAAGACCATTGGTGCTCTACATATAAGCGATGGCTCATTGCGTTATCTGTTGCTGGAGTGCATTTTTTACAATCCCAACAGGGGTTGGCTAGTGGCTATTGATGAACCCGAAAGGGGTTTGCATCCCGACATGATCAAGTCGGTAGGTGATATGCTGAAAAATGCATCAAGAAATTGCCAGATTATTGTGGCCACACACTCTCCTCACCTTCTAAATCAATTTGAACTTGATGATGTGATTGTCTTTGAGAAGGATGAAGAGAATAAGACTGTTGTGAAGAGAATTAGCGAGGACGAGTTTGATGATTGGGAGGGCGAATTCCTGCCAGGACAAATGTGGCTGAGGGGCTTGATAGGAGGAAAGAGATGGTAAACCTGAATATCATTGTAGAAGGCGGGACATTTGATCCGAATTCAAGTGAAGAGACTTTCAACAATGTGGAGGCACTTAGGGAATCGCTGAACAAGTTTTTTTCACGACTTCTGATGCGTGACGACATCAGTGTCAGGGTTGACATGGGTGCTGGCTATCGGAATTCTGCAAAGAGGTTCGTCAAAAGTGCAGATAATAATTACCTGTATGTGGACTCTGACGATGCAGACACGAGCAAGTGGTTCGATAGGCTGAATAATTCAGACCCCAGCAAAGCCATCATTATTCCAGAAGATGCCAAAGACAAGGTGTTCTTTATGATTCAAGAGATGGAAGCGTGGTTTTTGAAACAGCCAGAGTGTTTGGAAAGATGGGGAAAAGCCCAGAGTTATATCAGGACAAAGAAGGAAACAGCAATTGCATCGGACAACCAGATAGCAGGGAAGGACATCGAGACCCTCTCGGAGCCATCAAAGATTGTTGGCGTAATAGTTCAGCGGTATTTTGAACGATTATTATCCAACGGCAAGAAGAAAAAGGTAAAATATGGTAAGCTCAAGTCTGCTCCCGCCATCATTGACAATTTGGACGAGCAAGCACTTGTTGCTGTTGACAAAGAACTCTATCGGTTCAAAGTGTTGTTTTGAGATGAAGGTGGGCATTTGAAAGTCGAAAACTCAAAAACACAGCACAAAAATCGTCAAAAACGCCCGATGAAAACACTCAAAAACGCCCGATGAGTGTTGCGCGTTAGAAAATTATTCGTATCTTTGCGGCTGAAAAACAGAATGATACTATGGAATATTTACCTCGAATCGCAGACGATGAACTGAAACTACGTCTTGAGGCTTTCGGTGCAGTACAAATAAAAGGCCCGAAATGGTGTGGAAAGACGACAACAGCTGAAATGCAGGCTAAAAGTGTCATTAAGATGCAGAACCCTGATACGCGTGAAGGTTATTTGGCTACAGCCCGCACAAAACCATCACTTTTGCTTAAAGGCGATACACCGCGTTTGATTGACGAATGGCAGGTGGCACCAGTGCTGTGGGATGCCGTGCGCAATGCCGTAGATGAACGGAGGCGGAAAGGACAGTTCATCCTCACAGGTTCAACGGTTGTCGATGACGAGCGAGGCGAAATCATGCATTCCGGCACAGGGCGCATTTCGCAGATGGCGATGCTCCCGATGAGCCTTTTTGAATCAAAGGAGTCAAACGGAAGTGTTTCGCTGACTAAGCTTTTCAATGACAAAAACCTTGATATTGACGGCTGTATGTCGGAGTTGAAGATAGAACAGCTTATCTTTGCGGCTTGCCGTGGTGGTTGGCCTGCTTCACTTGACGATATGAGTTATGAGGCAAAACTTTTGATTGCGAGAGATTATGTTGACATTGTGTGCAACGAGGATGTCTCAAGAGTTGACAAACGACAACGTAACCCCGCGATTGCGCGACTGGTTTTGCGTTCATACGCGAGGAATCTCTGCACAATGGCCAAGAAGACCAATATGCTCGCCGATGTTTCCGTGGAGATGGAAGGCATGGCCATGTCAACATTCGACGACTATGTTAGCGCTTTCGAAAAGTTGTATGTCATCAATGACATTGAGGCTTGGAGTCCGTCGATACGCTCAAAAACAGTTATCCGTACTGGCAAGAAGCGTTGCTTTGTTGACCCGTCAATTGCTGTAGCCGCATTGGGCTTGTCGCCTGAAATGCTGGAACTTGATTTGAACACCTTCGGATTCATCTTTGAATGTTTGTGTATGAGGGATTTGAAAGCCTATTCCCAAGCAATGGGCGGCCAGCTCTCTTATTATCGCGACAGGACAGGACTTGAGGCTGATGCGGTGCTACATCTTGCCGATGGACGTTATGCCTTGGTGGAATGCAAACTTGGCAGCAGGGAGATTGATGACGGTGCAAAGCACTTGTTGGAAATCAAGGAGCTGGTTGAAAAAAAGAATGAAGATGACGGCCAACCAAAATTGCGCTTGCCTGACCTTCTTATGGTGCTGACGGGAGGCGAGATGGCCTACACCCGCACAGACGGGGTGAAAGTGGTTCCTGTTGGATGTTTGAGAAACTGATATTTTTCTCTTTTTGTTTGCAAATAAGCGCGATGGCGTGATGTCTTTGCCTGAAAAATGATATTTAAAAAAATGTATATCTTTGCAGTTTTAATTGACATCACTTATTGAGATATATGTTACTTGATGGAAACACTTTTGTTATGATGGCCTCACAAGGGGCATCAGTACTAAAAAATAATTGTAAGGTAATTAATGATTTGAATGTTTTCCCTATACCTGACGGCGATACAGGGGATAATATGCTGATGACTATCGAGTCGGGCTGTCATGCAGCCAAAGACC
>JAFYJP010000005.1 GCA_017538085.1 Bacteroidales bacterium
AGCCCTCGTCTTCTCTTAATGTCTTGATTTTGCTCCACATAACAGTCTTGTTTTTGATAATCTCTCTTTTCCGCATCTTTGGCTCTTTTATGTTCGACTTCCGTGTCCTTTATTCAACGCAATGTTACACTTTTGTCGATTCTTATTTGCCAAAAATTGTCGGTTTTTATTTACCAAAAACTGACGATGCAAAATTACCGTTTACATCTGTACCATTTTCAATTTCCCCAAAATAATGTTCCCGCCCTGCTGTACAGAGGGTTACAAAATAGATACCGCCATCGTATCCGTGCCACTTTGCACGTGCGGTCTGGATTCTGTATCTGTTTTGGAATAGGTCGTCCATGGGGTGGTTTTGTTGTTGGGGCAAGAAGGTGATTAAAAGGTGATTTTTGGTTGGACCCTACAAACCATTTTGAGACGCGATGAATTGTAGAGACGCGATGAATCGTTTTACGTGATTATCACCGAGACGCGATGAATCGCGTCTCTACAATGTCGCAGGCAAATTAATAATAGGTAATTTCCCAAATTGTGGTTTCTCTGTAAATTTCCCCAGGCCTTAGAATTGTATTCGGAAATTCCGGTTCATTTACAGAATCAGGGTAATGCTGCGTTTCAATGGCTACACCTGAATATCTGCCGAATTTCCCGTTGATTTCAGGAATATAATATCCGGAGTAAACCTGAACTGCAGGCTGCGTGGTATATACATTGATTTCTCTGTTAGTGCCTTCATCCCTGATTGTGGCAGCCTTCTTTACAAAAGAGTCATCATCAAGAATATAGTTATAGTCGTAGCCTTCTGCAAGTCGTTTGAACCCATCTTTAAATTTAGTGGCATCCCGAAGGTCATTTGGTCTTCCATCCAAAAGCGCTATTTCTCCTGTAGGTACAAGCAATGGATTCAAAGGAGTGAATCTTGAAGCATACACCTGTATTGTCATGTCGGAAATATTCTTGTTGCCCGATAAATTGAAATAAGTGTGATTGGTTAAATTTACAGGAGTTGCCTTGTCAGTTTCTGCCGTATAATCTATGACAAAAGTGTCATCATCATTTAATGTGTAGTCAACTCCGACATTCAGATTACCGGGGTAGAACTCTTCACCATCTGGTGACAAATAGGAGAGATGCAGTGTTGCAAATGTGTCTCCAGAAATGACTTTGACGTTCCAAAATTTTCTGTCAAATCCTTCATTGCCTCCATGGAGATGGCTGCCGTTATTGTTTTTGTTTAGATTATATTGTACTCCGTCCAAACAGAATGTGCCATTGACAATTCTGTTTGCAACTCGTCCGCAGATTGCACCCCAATATGGATAATTGTCACGATATTCTTTACAATCGTACAATCCGACATCATCAAACCCAAGTACAATGTTGTCGTTTAAACCATCAGAGCCTGGGATTCTCAAAGCACTGATGATTCCACCCATATTAAGAATTGAGACGGATAGTCCGTTTTTGTTTGTCAGAGTATATCTGTTTACTTGCTTATTGTTGATTAGTGCAAGATTTTCTTCTATTTTAATGTGCATAGCAATAAAAAAGGCGGCTAATTGAGCCGCCTTGTATTAATTAAAATTATTCGTCACGGTGGTTGTTATTGTTGTGATTACCGTTTCGGGAATTGTTGTTATGGTTTCTGTTATTATTGTTACTCTTGTTATTTCCGTTCTGACGGTTATTATTGTTGTTATTGCCCGGCTTGCGCTCTTTCTTTTCATGTTCAACATAACCTTCAGGTTTAGGAAGCAAAGCCTTTCTTGACAATCTGAATTTTCCGGTTTTAGTGTCGATTTCAATAAGTTTGACATCGATTTCATCACCGACTTTCAGTACCTTATTAACATCGTCAAGTCTTTCCCAAGCGATTTCGGAAACATGCAGAAGCCCGTCTTTGTTAGGAAGAAATTCCACAAATGCCCCGAATTCAAGTATTGATTTAACGACACCATGATAAACGGTTCCAATCTCAGGCTTGGCAATTATGCGCTCAATCTGAAGTTTGGCGTTGTTGATTGAATCAAGGTCAGGAGCATAAATTGTAACAACACCGACATTGTTTTCTTCTTCAATAACGATGGTTGTGTTAGTTGTGCTCTGAATTTCCTGGATAACTTTACCGCCTTGTCCGATAACGGCACCGATACACTCTTTGTCAATAGTCATCACATCAATTCTTGGAACGAATTCCTTGTAGTCGGCACGAGGAGCAGGAATTGTCTCGTGGATAATATCAAGGATATGCAATCTGCCTTGTTTTGCCTGTTGCAGGGCAGCAGCAAGCACATCGTATGGAAGACCATCAATCTTAAGGTCCATCTGACATGCTGTAATACCGTCAGCGGTACCGGTCACCTTGAAGTCCATATCTCCGAGGTGGTCTTCATCGCCGAGTATGTCCGAGAGAACAACATGACGATTTTCATCGGAAATCATTCCCATTGCGATACCGGATACAGGTTTCTTCATCTTGACGCCGGAGTCGAGGAGTGCAAGTGTGCCTGCACAGACTGTTGCCATTGAAGATGATCCGTTTGATTCAAGTATATCAGAAACCACACGAATCGTATAAGGGCAATCCTCCGGAATCATATTCTTCAAAGCTCTGAGTGCAAGGTTGCCATGACCTATTTCACGACGGCTTATGCTTTTGGCAGCCTTGACTTCACCAGTTGCGAATGAAGGGAAATTATAGTGTAAAATAAATTTGTCGCTTCTTTCAAAAATAGCCCCATCGATAGTCTGTTCGTCAAGTTTGGTGCCCAATGTAACGGCACTGAGAGATTGGGTTTCACCTCTTGTGAAAACAGCTGAACCATGAGCGGCAGGCAGATAATCGGTTATACACCATATCGGTCTGATTTCATCAGGTTGTCTGCCATCGATTCGTGAATTGGTGTCAAGGACGAAATTCCTGACGGCATTGCGCTGGATTTCAGCGTAATAACGATTTATCATCGGCTGTTTTTCCTCGAGTTCCTCCTCAGTAAGCGTTGCCTCAAATGAAGTCTTCACATCATCAAACATCTGAGTTCTCAGCTTTTTGTTGGCTGTCTGTGACTTGGCGACATCATAGCATCTGCCGTAGCAGTATTCCTGCATGGCTTTATGAAGTTCTTCATCGTTGGTTTCGTGACAATATTCGAATTTTTCTTTGCCTGCGAGTTCGACAAGCTTGCTTATTGCTTCACACTGAGTCTTTATGGCTTCATGTGCAAATTTAAGCGATTCAATCATGGTGTCTTCGGAGATTTCCTTTGCCTCACCTTCAACCATGACTATATTTTTCATGTCAGCTGCAACCATGAATTCAAGAGTTGCGTTTTCCTGGTCTGCAATTGAAGGGTTGATGACCATTTTGCCGTCAATCTGACTGACTCTCACTTCTGAGATAGGACCGTGAAAAGGAATGTCGGAAATTGACAATGCTGCTGATGCTGCGAGAGCGGCGTATGCGTCTGGAGCGACATCTCTGTCACCGGAAATCAAAGTAACTTGCACCTGTACTTCTGCATGGAAATCATCCGGGAAAAGCGGTCTGATGG
>JAFYJP010000099.1 GCA_017538085.1 Bacteroidales bacterium
CAAGACGAAACTGCAATTCGGCAGATTGACGTTAACAGCGTTGGTTTCAAAGCAGAATACAACATCCAAGACTGTCAGCTCGTCCGGCGGCGTGCAGAATACTCCGTTCAAAATCAAGTCATCGGAATACGATGAAAACCGCCACTTCTTCCTGTCACAATATTTCAGGGACAACTATGAAAGAGCGCTGTCAACGCTGCCTATCATAACTTCTGATGTCACTATTACCAAGATTGAGGTATGGGTGACGAACATAGGCGCAGCCGTTGCCGACAACAGAAACATCATAGCATTTACAGATCTTGGTGAACATGACCCGAGCAATCAGTATCTTTTCAATAAAGACAACATCCTTTATCCGGACGATGACCGTAACACTCTGCCAGATGTGATTTTCAGCGGAGACACGTCTCAGCTTCGTGACATTAGTACAGTCTTCGCATATCTGAGTTCTATTCCGGGAGCCGATTTCATTGAAGGTACTGACTACGACAAGATTGAGAGTGCCCGAAAACTGAAATCTTCCGAATACACTTTCAACAGGGTACTGGGTTTCATTTCTCTGAACACGGCACTGACCTCCAGCCAAGTGTTGGCTGTGGCATATCAATATACAGTCAACGGTGAGATTTATCAGGTTGGTGAATTCTCCGATGGTGGTATCAACAGTCCACAGAATCTCATTGTCAAATTGTTGCGTCCTACTTCGGTAAACACCAAAAGTCCTCTGTGGGACCTGATGATGAAGAACGTTTATTCGTTGGGAGCCTATCAGCTTTCATCCGAAGATTTTGTTTTGAACATCCTTTATTCGGGCAACGACAACGGTGTGGCTTCAGGTTACTTCAACGAAGGGCCTGACAGCATCAAAGGTGTGCCTCTGTTGCATCTGCTCAATCTTGATACCCTTGACTCACAGCTCAATCCTATTGAAGGCGGTGATGGTTTGTTCGATTTCATCGGCAGTGCCGCAACATCAGGAGGTACCATTCAGACCAACAACGGCAGGGTGTTCTTCCCTGTTCTGGAGCCTTTCGGCTCACATCTTCACAAGATACTGCCTGAATCAATGGCAAAGCGATATGCATTCGATTCTCTTTATACCAATACCAAGACTGTGGCTAAACAGATGACGGAGAAGGATAAATTCCTGCTCTCCGGGTACTATTCGTCATCAGGAGGCTCGCAGATAAGCCTTAACACCTACAATATAGCCCAGGGCTCCGTCGTGGTAAAGGCTGGCGGTATGACATTGACTGAAAACGTGGATTACACCGTGGATTATACATTCGGTACGGTAACAATTCTCAATGAGGGAATCCTTAATTCGGGAACTACAGTGCAATGTTCTGTTGAAAGTGAAAACACCACCGGTTATGAAAACACTCAGCATCTGATGGGTGTGAGAGCCGATTATCTTGCAAATCCAAACCTCAATCTCGGTGCCACAATGCTTTATCTGCACGAAGTTCCTATATCTACCAAAGTTAGTTATGGCGATGAGGCCATTTCAAATATGATTTGGGGCATGGATGTCAATTATCATAAGGAGGCTCCTTTTATAACAAGAATGGTTGACGCTCTTCCGCTGATAAGTACCAAGGCAACTTCAACTATGAATTTCAGTGGCGAGTTTGCCGAGTTTATCCCTGGTCATCCGAAGGTAACCGGCTCTTCGGGAACTTCTTATCTTGATGACTTCGAATCGGCAAAACAGACAATTGACATTTCAACGCAATCATACTGGTTCCTGTCTTCTGTTCCAAGTTATTTTCCTGATTTTAACAGTGGTGGCAGGTCGTCAGGCTACAGACGTGCAAAAATGGCATGGTATGTCATCGATCCTTTGTTCTATAGCACTGGAAGCTCATATATTCCACCTAATGTCACAAAAGATGAACTTTCCAACCATCTTGTCAGAATGGTTAAGGAAACTGAGCTTTTCCCAAAGTCGGAATCGAGCAACAATGTGCCTGTCAACCTCACGGTCTTCAATGTGGCTTTCTATCCTGACGAAAGAGGCCCTTATAACTATAATGTTGACGATTTGAAATCAGATGGTACTCTTGAAAATCCGGAGAACAATTGGGGCGGTATCATGAGAAGGATGGAGACCACTGATTTTGAGGCAAATAATATTGAATACATTGAGTTCTGGCTGATGGACCCATTTATTGATCCGGACGGTGACGGTCCTCAGGAACCTTATAATACCAAAGGTGGCAAACTTGTCTTCAACCTCGGTGAAATATCGGAGGATATCCTCAAAGATGGAAAGAAGAGCTTTGAGCACGGACTTCCAATAAATGACGAAATCACTAACGTTGATACTACAGTTTGGGGTAGGGTGCCTACCAAACAGGCACTTGTTACAACCTTTGATTCGGATTACAGATCCCGTCCTTATCAGGATATAGGTTATGATGGACTGAACAGTACCCGTGAAGGCAATCAAGGAATAAACTCCGATGAGTACAGTTTCTTCAAAGAGTCGTTCATAGATAAGATATTGAATAAATTTGGTGAGGCGTCACAGGCATACGTTAATGCCGTAAATGACCCTTCAGCCGACGATTTCCATTATTTCAGAGGTTCCGATTATGATGGGGATGAACGTTATTCAAGTATTCTTGAACGTTATAAAAACTACAATGGACCGGAAGGCAACTCCTGCGCTCAGGAACTTTCCCCCGAAACTTATTCCACTTGTGCCACCACAATTCCTAACATGGAGGATATCAATAATGATAATACCCTCAATCAGACCGAAAAATTTTACGAATACATTATTAATTTAAGTCCTGATGAAATGGAGGTCGGTAAAAATTATATTACTGAAGTTTATACTGCCAACAATATAACGCTTACCAACGGTGACCGTGCATCAGTAAAATGGTATCAGTTCAAAATCCCTGTAAATCAACCTGATAGAAATATCGGCCAAATGACTGACCTGACTTCAATCCGCTTTATGAGGATGCTGCTTTCGGATTTTTCGGAACATGTGGTTTTGAGATTCTGTGAATTCAAGCTTGTCAAAGGTGATTGGAGAAGATATACTAATGATTTGCTTTATCCTGGCGAATATATTGTTGATGAGTCTGTCAGTCAGACCCAGTTCGATGTCGCTTCTGTAAGTCTCGAGGAAAATGGCAGCGATTATGAGATTGTGCCTTACGTTCTTCCTCCAGGAATTATACGTGAAAGAGACTATTCGACAACCAATCAGGCTCAGCAGGATGAAACATCCCTTTCAATATCGGTCAATAACCTTGTTGACGGTGATGCCCGCGGTGCTTATAAAAACTGCCAGTTCGATTTCAGAAACTATAAGAACCTGCAGCTTTATGTACATGCCCATGCTGCCACGTCTGAAGGGAACACAAAACTTACCTCTCTTCCTGATGGTCAGGTCACTTTGTTTATTCGTATAGGTTCCGACTTCACGGAAAATTACTATGAATATGAAGTTCCTCTTAAGATAACTCCTTGGCGTACAGCGACTTCTAATTCAGACCTTATTTGGCCGGAAGAAAATCAGATTAATATTTCCTTTGCCAACCTCGTTGCTGTGAAGAATGAAAGAAAGGAACTGATGATGGAGGAAGGGTCCAATATCTCGACGGCTTTGCCTTTCTCGCGGCAGGACCCCGACAATCTGAAAAACAAGATTACCATTCTCGGTACGCCTACCACCAGTGATGTGGAGGCTATTATGATTGGTATCAGAAATCCTAAACAGACCATTTATTCGACAAGTGATGACGGAGAGCCGATATCAGTTGTTGCCTGGGTTGACGAATTGCGTCTGACCAACTTCAACGAAGATGCCGGATGGGCTGCAACAGCAAACTTTTCGACTACTCTTGCCGATTTGGGAAACATTGCTGTGTCGGGCTTATATACGACCCCTGGCTTCGGCGGCATAGCCACTTCTGTAAGCGAACGTTCTCAGGCAACCACTGCCAACGTCTATACTTCACTTAATCTCGAACTCGGCAAATTCATGCCTCAGGACTGGGGTGTCCATATTCCCGTACACGTTGACTATTCAAACGAAGTGGAAACCCCTGAATACGACCCGCTTGATCCTGATGTGTATCTTAACGACAGACTCGCTGTGCTAAAAGGTGATGATAAAAAAGCATATAAAAACAAAACTCAGGATATAGTCCAGAAAACGAATATCAATTTCGTGAATGTAAGAAAGGACAGGACTGCCAAGGATACGAGCAAACCTCATTTCTGGGATTTGGAGAATTTTGATGTGACTTATTCATATTCAAAGGTCCATGAAAGTGATATTGATATTGAAAACTATGACAAGATAGTTCATACAGCCGCTTTGGGCTATACATATAATGGCGAACCGAAGAATATCAAGCCGTTCGAAAAAGTCAAATTCCTGAAAGGGAAATGGTTTTCCTTAATCAGGGATTTCAACTTCTATTATGCCCCCAAGACATTCACATTCAGAACAACAACAGATAAAAACTATACTGAGCGTCTGCTCAGAAACAAGACTGACGATGATGTGATTATGAAGCCTTCAGTTTCACGTCTGTGGAATTGGAACAGAATATACACTCTCAAATACGATATTTCCACTGCGCTGAAGTTTGACTATGCTGCAACGGCAAACTCCTACATTGACGAGCCTTCAGGTATCCTTACCGATCCTGTTTATTACAGGCAGCAGGTTTGGTCTTCCATCAAAAGTTTGGGAAGACTGAATACTTTCAACCAGACATTCAGTGTCAACTGGACGGTGCCTATCAACAAAATTCCGCTTCTGTCATGGGTTTCTATGACGGCAAAGTACGATGGTACTGTCAATTGGACTGCTTCGGCTGCTTCTATTCAGGACAGAATGGGTAATACCATCCAAAACTCCGCTAATGTGAATATCACATCAACCATGAGGATATCGAAGTTATATGAATATATCCCTTACGTAAATAAAGTCGTCAAGTCGGGTGGAGGAAGTCGCAGTCGTCAGACACAGCAGAAGCAGAAACAGGTCAAGCAGGAAGCCGATACCGTAAAACATAATAACATCAATATAGCAAAAATATTGGGTGACGGTGCGTTAAAGCTTATTTTCGGGTTGAAGGACGTTAACATTTCCTATCAGGGTACAAACGGCATGGTCCTTCCAGGATATATTCCTGAGCCTGACAATTTCGGCTACACATGGTCGATGAAGGCACCTACCGTCGGATTTCTCGTCGGCAGCCAAAAGGACATCAGACCTGTTGCAGTTGCCAACGGATGGCTGACTACCGATACCGTTAATAATAATCAGTACAGCCAGAATGTGACTCGAAATATCACTTATCGCGGCAATTATGAGCCATTCACCAGCTTCAAGATTGAAATAACCGGTAATTATCGGGAAACCAGTTCGGAATCAGAAATCTATAAGGCCGATGCTCAGGGTGAATTCCATCATTATTCACCGGTCACCTCCGGCAGTTATCAGGTGTCATATCTGATGATAAGTTCTGCTTTTGGCAGAAAACGGGGTGGAGACGGCAGCGATGAATACTCACGTTTCTTCGAATTGTTGAAGAATTACAGGGAAACTGTAGCCTTGAGATATGCTCAGCAGAATCCTAACTGGAATGG
>JAFYJP010000100.1 GCA_017538085.1 Bacteroidales bacterium
CTTAGTTGTGACAGGCTCGTTGTTTTCGTAGGTCATGTTTCCGTATGCTTTATTCAGAATGACTTTTCCTTTGTGTATGGCGACAACCTGACATCCCGGATAGGCTTTTATGTTAATGCCGGCTAATGCCAAAGAGTCAATAACGTGAAAAGACCCGTACATAGCATCTATTTCATCCTGTGACGGGTAGGAAATCACACCTTTATTCTTGATTTGGATGTCAACGCCTGCACCGACCTTGTATTGATTGTTGATTGAAACAGGCAGACGTCCATTGATGGAATATGCGCCAAAGAGACATTGGGGCAGCAGATCGAAAACATCGTCAACTGGTTCGTAGCCGAAGATAACAGCATTGTAGTTGTCAATATTCTTGATGTTGCTTGCAAGATATGGATTGGCAATAATACACAAAATTGAATTTGGATGGAATGAAAGCATGTCAATCATCTCATAGACATCAGAGGAAATGTTGAATTTCGTTTTCGTTGAGTTTGATGAGGAAGCGATGATGACGATGGTTCTATCGTATTTGTCGGTTTTGTTTATAATGCTGTCACACAGCGACTTGCCGCTTTTGTAATTTGCATATATGAAATTGTCTTCTGTATATCTTCCAAATGATTTTTCCAACACCGGTCTTTTGTCATCGGAAACGACTATACATGCGGTTTTTAGTGATGTGCTCAAGTCAAGTGGCAGGGTATTGTTGTCGTTTTTGATGGCTGTAAACGCGTTTCTGTAAAGTGTTCGAATGAGAGCCTTGTCTTTTGACGAGTTGAGGTCAGCTATGATGTTAGTAGTGTCGATAACTGTGTTTTTCAACGATTTTGCACCGAGAATGAATTTTTCCCTGAGGACGTTTTTACATGCATCGTCAAGTCTTTGTCGGGTGATTTTGCCTTGATTGAGCCATGACTGTATGGTGGTCACGGCTTTATCCACATCGGCTGGAAGAAGCAATACATCATTTCCTGCCTGAAGTGCGTATGCTTCGATTTCACCTGATTGGGCGTATTTGTATAACGCTTTCATGTTCAGTCCGTCAGTGATGGCAAGACCGCTGAAATTAAGACTGTCTCTAAGAATGCCGGTAACTATAGGCTTTGATAGGGATGAGGTTATGTTCTTTGTGCTGTCAATCTGAGGAAAGTAGATATGAGCCACCATAATTCCATGAACCCCGTTATTAATCAGCTGTTTGAATGGATACAGTTCTATGTCGTTGATATGCTTGTATGAATGATTTATAACCGGCAAATCGCTGTGCGAATCCGTGTTGGTGTCGCCATGTCCCGGAAAATGCTTTGCCACAGCAGCAACTTTGTTGTCCTGCATACCCTTCATATACATGATTCCTTTGGCTGCGACATTGTATTTGTCCTCGCCGAATGACCTGACATTGATTACTGGATTGGCAGGGTTGTTGTTAACATCTACGACAGGTGCGAAGTTGACATGAACACCGAGACGCAGCAGTTGCTTTGCAACGGCTTTGCCCATCTGATATATCAGGCTGTCATCGGTAATGGCACCTAAGGTCATTTGTTTCGGGAAGGCTGTGCAGTCATCCTTGAGACGCATCTGCGGCCCCCATTCTGCATCCTGGCTTATCAGAAGAGGGATTTTTGATTCGGATTGAAACCTGTTGGTGAGTTTTGCTTGTGTGACAGGATTGCCCTGCATGAAAATAACACCGCCAATATTGTACGATTTAATGTAATCGGACACCTGCTGGTAGTAGTCTTCATTTTTGGAAGAACAATACACCATCATGGTTTGCCCAATCTTTTCGGTTTCCGACAGAGTGCTGAAGACCGAATCCACCCAATGCTCCATCTCTTCCCTTGTGTATGTGGTCTTTTGGGCAAATGAAGCAATTATGGTTGCAAATACTGCAACAGATACAATTAATCTTTTTAGTCTTTCCATTTCAAACCTCCCAGGTCACCGCTGCTCATTAGCAATAAAACACAATTGTCGCTTAAGTTGTTGTCAATAAGGATTTTAAGAGTGTCGATATCGTTACATACGTCAACATTGTCATTGAAAGCTTTTTTTATGTCATCGCAGTCGAGCATCGGCAGGTTTTTTAGCTGTATGGCGTGTGGGTCAAAGAAAACTATTTTCGCATCGGCATTTTTCAGAGTGCCTTGATATTGGTTTATAAAGTTGATATTCAGACTGCTGTATGTGTGCAGCTCGAAAACGGCTACAATCTTCTTGTCGGGATACTGCTCTCTTACGGCATCAACGGTTGTCTTAACTTTTGACGGAGCATGGGCAAAATCCCTATAGACGAGTCTGTTGCCTTTGTCTGAGATAAGTTCGAGTCGTTTTGCTGCACCTACGAAAGTCGTAAGTGCATTCAAAAAATCTTCTTCCTTTACACCAAGCAGCCGGCACACGTTCATTGCACCGAGGAGGTTCTGCATGTTATGGCGACCGACTATTTTCATAGTATAGTTTTTGCCATTGTAATGTATGGTGAAAATTCCGTTCTCAACTGAATAATCCGGTGTGAAATAAGGTATCGTTGTTATGTCCTTGCGGGCGTTGGAAGCAATGTTCTGCAATTCTTTGTCTTCACCGAAATACACGAAACTGCCGTCGGGTTCAATGAGGTCAACAAACTTTTTGAACTGCTCAGTATAGAAGGAAAAAGTCGGAAACACATTGAAGTGGTCCCAGGCTATTCCTGTTGTAAGTGCAATATTGGGGTGATAGAGATGGAACTTGGGCTTTGGGTCAAGTGTGGAAGTCAGGTATTCATCGCCTTCCACAACCAATAACTTTGCCTCATTGGTTATTTTCACCATGACATCGAAGCCCGGAATTTTTGCTCCCACCAGGTAGTCGGCGTCGATTCCCAAAGTTTTCAGGACATGGAGAACCATCGATGTGATGGTTGTTTTGCCATGACTTCCGCTGATGACCACTCTGGTTTTGTCTTTGGAGTTTTCGTATATGAATTCCGGAAACGAAACTATCTTCAGGTTGAGCCTTTGGGCTTCTCTGAGTTCCGGATTATCGGCTTTTGCATGCATTCCGAGGATGACCATGTCAAGGTCTTTGGTAATGCGTTCCGGATGCCAGCCTACGCTTTCGGGAAGCAGACCGTACTTGGCAAGGTTTGACTTGGCGGGTTCGAAAATTTCATCATCGGAACCGGTGACATGATTGCCCTTGAGATGCATGGCAATAGCCAAATTGTGCATTATGCTGCCGCCGATTGAAATAAAATGATAATTCATTGATTTTAAATGAGTTGATTAAAACAAGCGGTTTGGATATATCCCGTCATTGACCAATTGCTGAAGATTATCGACAACTGTAGGACGGTCTTCTATGTAAGTAACGCCGAACCATTTTGCGTTTGTATGTAAAACGCTGACATTGCTGATTTTATTTTTAATCAAATCGAATACAACTGTTGGAATGTAAAGTTCACTCTTTTCCTCATTGATGTGGAGTCTGAGAAATTCGTCGAGACTTTTTTCAATATGGCTGAAGAAGGCAGACGTGAAGCCCCAGAAATTCATGGATACCGTTTCGTTGCCTGTAAGGATGACTTTCTGGCCATTGTCTTCCATGTCGAAGAGTTCATTTCCTTCGAATGAAATCTTCTTTCTTTCGAGGATGCTTGTAAGTTTGTCGTTATCATCGACTTGACATACTCCGCGACTGACACTTCCGGATTCCGACAGAGTTGACATTATCTGATAGCCAACCATTGCATAGTCATTTTTCTCGTTATCGCATTCTGAAAGGAATTTGCCCATTACATTGAAGGCTTCCCTTCCATAGAAATCATCGGAGTTGATTGCTGCAAAAGGTTCGTGGATAAGGTCTTTGGCCATTAGGATGGCATGTGCGGTTCCCCATGGTTTCTTGCGTTCAGGAGGAAGAGAGAATCCTTTTGGAAGCATGTCGAGCTCCTGGAATACATATTCGCATTCTATGCCATTGGCTCTGACTTTGTCGATGATGTTTTCGCAGAATTCCTTTTCAAAGGCTTTGCGGATTACGAAGACGACTTTGCCGAATCCTGCCATTTGAGCGTCGTATATTGAATAGTCAAGGAGTGGTTCGCCGCTTGGGCCTACTCCATCAAGTTGTTTGAGTTTTCCATAGCGGCTGCCTACGCCGGCAGCCATGATTAATAGTGTAGGTTTCATTATTTTTCTGATAGTAATTGTTTCTTAATATTTATAATGGTATCTGTGTCGGAGTAAGTCAAGGTGTAGTCATCCTCAACGTTACTTAATATGTTTTCTCTTCTGAAGGTCATTTTTGACTCTGTCACCTTCGAGGCTGAGAAATGAAACTCCGTGGCTTGGGTGGCTTTGGCAAGTGCCTTGATGTTGCTTTCGTTTATTCCGCCCCCCGGGAGGATGGTTATCTTGTCTCCGGCAGCTTTGACAAGTTCAGCAATGAGCTTGCGCCCTTCGTATGCTGTCTTGGCCATTCCGGAAGTCAGAATATGGTCAGCACCGGTTTCGATGATATCCTTGAGACTTTGCATCGGGTCACGTGAAAGGTCAAAGGCTCTGTGAAACGTAAATTTCATCGGATGTGCAAGTTCCACAAGCTCCTTGGTCCTTTTGACGTCAATGTTGCCATCGGAAGTAAGTATTCCGCATACAATGCCGTTTACATGGAATATTTTGCATTTTTGGATTTCCTGTTTGATTTCTTCAAATTCGTCTTCGGAATAAAGAAAATCACCGCCTCTTGGTCTTATCAACACATTTATAGGTGTACTGATACGCTGACAACAAAGTTTCAGGAGACCGAAAGTCGGTGTAGTGCCTCCGTTTTGCAGATTAGAACAAAGCTCTATTCTGTCGGCTCCCGCATCTTCGGCATTGGATGCGGAAAGAAATGAGTTACAACATACTTCAAATTTTGCCATATTATTGTCTTTTATTCTGTCCATATCTCGTCAATGAAAAGCCATGGGACGCCGCCGGCAGCAGAATGCCACTCAGGTAGTTTGTCCAATGCTTTGATAACAACCTTGAAATACTTTGGACTTATTGTGTTATTAAATTGATATTCAATGCGTTGGCATTTATTATCTGTTTGTTCTTCGCTGTTGATGTCCACGCGTGACATCTTTTCATAGTCAGTGCCATTTTCGGAGGTTGAGATTTCAACGTAGTCTGGTCCCATAATCCAATCGGGTTGGGCTACGAGAACATCAACAAATAGTCTGGATGCAGGTGTGCCATTATTTTCGATGATGAATGTCACATCACCGCCTCTGAATCCGAGCCATTTGCCATTGTTGTATGACATGCCTCCAAATTCACCGTCGTTTACTGTTTGAGCACCTTTGCCCGCATATTTGGCATCGGCTTCAGGAGTCATCGTGATTTTCTTTCCAACTAAATTTGATATTACTAAATCTACAGAAATAATGTTAGGTCTCATTTTGCCTTCATTTTCCATTGCAGCTTTAACTGTTGTGGATTCGCTGACAGTAAACGGTGATGAATATACAGGAGACTCCAATGTCGGATTGGTGCCATCAGTTGTATAGTGGATTACTGCATTCTTCTTTTCCGAATTGATGCTTACCGTTAAGGACCCGTCAGGATTTGAGGTGGTTGAAATAGAAGGCTTGAACTCACCTTTGCAGTAATTGTATCCTAACGATTCGTATCTCTTTGATATTGATTCAACTTTATCCTGAAACTTCGGCCAGTCTTTGTTTTCCTTGGACGACCAAACTGATTCGGCAATGGCTGCCAATCGTGGCAGAAGCATGTATTCAACATGGTCGGAGGTGTTTATGAATTCAGTCCATACGTTGCATTGGCCGCCTATAATGAATTTTGCTTCATCGGCATTGAGAGCCTTTGGTATTGGTTCAAACTCGTAAGCCGTTTTAAGGGTCACATACCCGCCGATGGCTATCGGCTCTGTAAGCGGATCTGCCTGATAATAGTCAAGATAGCAGTGGTTATTTGGGACCATTATCACGCTGTTACCTTTTTTTGCGGCGGCAATACCGCCGTCTTCACCCCGCCATGACATTACTGTGGCAGTCGGGCTTACACCGCCTTCGAGTATTTCATCCCAGCCAATCATCTTCCTGCCGTGTGCGATAATGTGTTTTTCAATTTCCTGCATAAACCAGCTCTGAAGTTCCTCCTCATTTTGAAGTCCAAGGTCTTTTATGCGTTTCTGGCAGAGAGGACATTTTACCCAGTTGGTCTTAAATGCTTCATCACCGCCAACATGGATGTATTCGTATGGAAATATTTCCATGACTTCATCGAGGATGTCCTTCATCATTTGCAGTGACTGGTCTTTTCCGGCACATAGAATAGCAACGGGTGGCCAATAGGGTCCTACTTGCACAAAATAATCCTCATCGTTGTCGTTTTCGCAGGAAATCTCCGGATATGCCGCAAGGATAGCCGCAGTGTGTCCGGGCATTTCTATTTCAGGAACGACATCAATGTTTCTTGCCTTTGCGTATGCCACAACGTCCTTCATTTGTTCCTTTGTATAGAATCCGCCGTAAGTGCATTTCTCACCAGGTTTTGGAGGATTGTCGTTTGACCATGGAACGTCACTGCGGTCAACTCTCCATGCTCCTACAGATGTAAGCAGAGGGTATTTGTCAATTTGAACTCTCCATCCGTGGTCATCGGTGAGATGCCAGTGGAACTTGTTGATTTTGTGCATGGCAAGGATGTCGATATATTTTTTAATGAAATCAACATCGAAGAAGTGGCGGCAAACATCCAGATGTGTGCCGCGCCATTCAAATCTCGGACAATCAGTGATTTGCAGACATGGTATTTCAAAACCGTAATTGCCTTCAGAGTAAATGTCTTCCGGTGCAAGCTGAAGAAGTGTCTGATAACCGTAGAACAGTCCTGCGGAAGTGTTGGCGTTTATCGTTATACCTTTTTTATTAATGTTTAACTTATATCCTTCTGTCCCGATAGTTTGGTCTTGAGTCTCGTTGATAATGAAAAATATCTTGCAGTCACCCACGGATGTTGCCGGTAATGCCTTGAAAATATCATGCATTCCATCAGATATGGTTTTGATTATCGGGTCATCCTCCCTGACATTTTCGAACTTGAAAATGAAGTTGGAGTTGAAGGTAAAGCTTCCATTTCCGACAGTTGTTGAAAGCGGTTCGGGGATAATATTCAACGTGTTGGGTTTGTTATCGTTACAGCTGCATAAGGCAATAATGATTATTAGTAAAGGTATTGATATTCGTTTCATAGGAATGAATTTATTTGATAAAATGCAAAATTAGATATATTTATTATTTTTACAAATAACTTTGTTTAATTACGTAATAAATTGTGGCATAATAAAATATTTTAAAAAAGTGACAAAGATTGAAAAAAAAGAATTATCTTTGCAGCCACGAAAATTTTATACGTAATTTTAAAGTAATTAATTAATTATCAGTATCATGCAGAAACAGTACGAAACCGTTTTCATTATGACTCCCGTTTTGTCTGAAGATCAGATGAAGGAAACGGTTGAAAAGTTCAGAAGATTTCTGACGGAAAGGGGAGCAGAGTTTGTACATGAAGAGAATTGGGGCCTGCGTAAGCTTGCATATCCGATTCAGAAGAAAAGTACAGGTTTTTATCAGTTATTCGAATTCAAGGCAGAACCGGATGTAATCCGTCCTTATGAAACAGAATTCAAACGTGATGAGCGCATCATGCGTTATCTTACAGTAGCTCTCGACAAATATGCAGTTGCATATAACGAGAAGAAGCGTGCTAAAAAGGCAAGTGCATCAGCTGAAGATGAGAAGCACGAGCCAGAGGAAATCATCCCGTCAGCACCTATCGAGTAAGTTAGTGGTTTTTAAGTAGTTTATTAACATTAAAAAGAAAGTAATTATGCAAAATACAGATGTTAAATACTTAACCCCAATCGCGGTTGAAGTAAACAAGAAGAAATATTGTCGTTTCAAAAAATTAGGTATCAAGTACATCGATTACAAGGATGCCAATTTCCTTTTGAAGTTCGTGAACGAACAGGGCAAGATATTGCCGAGAAGAATAACCGGCACTTCAAACAAATACCAGAAGAAGGTTGCTCAGGCTGTTAAGAGAGCCCGTCACCTTGCTTTATTGCCATACGTAACAGACTGTCTTAAATAATAGGAGGATTTGATATGCAAGTAATATTGAAAAAAGATGTCAACGGACTCGGTTACCAATATGACGTTGTTAACGTTAAACCAGGTTATGCAAGAAATTATCTGATTCCTAACGGGATAGCTGAAACAGCATCACCTTCCGCATTGAAGGTTCGCGATGAAATCGTAAAGCAGAAAGCTCATAAGGAAGAAAAAATCATCAAGGATGCAAACGAATTGGCTGCCGCTCTCGAAAAAGTCGTCCTCAACTTTAAGATGAAAACTCAGGATGCAGGCAAGACTTACGGTTCAGTAAATGCTGCCATGATTGCTGATGCAATTAAGGAAAAATTCTCATACGACATTGACAAGAACGATGTCCTTCTCAAAGAGAACATCAAGGAAATAGGTGAAACTTTAGTCAAGGTCAAAGTTTTCAAGAACATCCAACCTCAGGTGAAGGTCATTGTGGAGAAAGAATTGACTGAAGAGGAAATTGCTGCAAAGAAGGCAGAGGCACAGGCTAAGGCTGAAAAGGCAGCTGCTGAGGCCGCTGAAAAAGCAAACGAAAAAGTTGAAGAAGTAAAGGAATAAAAATTGAAGAAAAAAATATTTGCAATATTGAAAAATGTTGTATCTTTGCAGCCTGATTTTCGGAAGTAAGGAAACGACTGTTTTTCAGTATGTTTCAGTTTTTAAGAAACCTGACAAGATAAGGCAAATATAGGTTTCGAACCATAAACGGTTATGGCTGGGTTGCCTTTATAGTCTTATCTGTCTGTTTTTTAACCTCTGAAAAACAATATTTTATGTTTAAAAATTGTTTATAAAAAAATAAAAAACAGAATATGCCAACAATACAACAATTAGTTAGAAAAGGTCGTCAGAAATTTACTGAGAAGAGTAAATGTCCTGCACTTGACGCATGCCCTCAGCGCCGCGGCGTCTGCGTGAGAGTTTACACAACTACACCTAAAAAGCCTAATTCAGCAATGAGAAAAGTTGCCAGAGTTCGCTTGACAAATCAGAAAGAAGTTAATGCTTATATCCCTGGCGAAGGCCATAACTTACAGGAACACTCCATCGTCCTTATCAGAGGCGGTCGTGTCAAGGACCTTCCAGGTGTTCGTTATCATATTGTAAGAGGTACACTTGACACATCCGGTGTCAACGGCCGTACCCAAAGACGTTCCAAATATGGTGCTAAACGTCCTAAAGCTGCAGCTTCCAAGAAGTAATTAATGTTTAGATATATATTGAAAAAATGAGAAAAGCTAAACCAAAAAAACGTATTATACTTCCGGATCCCAAGTACAATAATCCGAAGGTTACCAAGTTCGTTAACAATATTATGTTGCGCGGTAAGAAAAACCTTGCTTTCAGCCTTTTCTATGATGCCATTGACATCGTGTCTGAGAAGACAGGCGAGCCTGGCATTCAGGTTTGGGAAGCAGCTCTGACCAACGTAACCCCTAATGTTGAAGTGAAGAGCCAGCGTATTGGTGGTGCCACATTCCAAATCCCTACAGAAATCCGTCCTTCACGTAAGGAATCTGTCGGTATGAAGAACTTGATTGGCTTCGCACGCAAACGTCACGAGAAATCCTTCAGCCTTAAGCTCGCAAGCGAAATCATGCAGGCTTACAAAAATGAAGGTGCCGCTTATAAACGTAAAGAGGATATCCACAAGATGGCTGATGCCAACAAGGCATTTGCGCATTACAGATCGTAAACCTTATTATAATAATACGCTATGTCGGAAAGACTTCAAGATCTTAGAAATATCGGCATTATGGCCCATATCGATGCAGGTAAAACTACAACGACAGAGCGTATATTGTATTATACCGGCGTTAACTACCGTATCGGCGAAGTCCATGAGGGTACTGCCACTATGGACTGGATGCCTCAGGAACAGGAACGCGGAATCACTATAACCTCAGCCGCAACCACCATTTATTGGAACAGAAACAACCAGAAGTATAAGATTAACATTATCGATACTCCAGGCCATGTTGACTTCACCGTTGAAGTTGAGAGGTCTCTCAGAATACTTGACGGTGGAGTAGTCGTTTTCTGCGCAGTGGGCGGTGTCCAGCCTCAGTCTGAAACAGTTTGGAGACAAGCCAACAAATATAATGTGCCTCGCATCTGCTATGTGAACAAAATGGATCGCAGCGGCGCCGATTTCCTCGGTGTTGTTGATCAGATCCATGACAAGCTTGATGCCACTCCGTTAGTCCTCCAGCTCCCAATAGGGATGGAAGACTCTTTTGTCGGTATTGTCGATCTGCTTACAGAAACAGGTTATATTTGGGACAGTGAATCTTTGGGCGAAAAATACAACGCCGTTCCTGTCCCCGATGATATGAAGGATGCCGTGGCCGCTTACAGAACCAAGCTTATCGAAACTGTCGCTGAAAACGATGAGGCCATTCTCGACAAATATGTTGCCGACCCGTCTTCAATTTCTGTGGATGAACTCCGCTCATCTATTCGCAAGGCGGTCCTCGACATGAAGTTGTTTCCTGTTATCTGTGGCTCATCCTTCAAAGACAAGGCTGTCCAACCTATCCTTGATGCCGTGGTTGACTACCTGCCTTGTCCGCTTGACTCCAAACCTATTTACGGAACAGACAGAAACAACGAAAAGGTTCCTGTCATTCCGAGTGATGATGCTCCATTCAGCGCTCTCGCATTCAAGATCCAGACTGATCCGTTCGTCGGACGTCTTGTGTTTTTCAGAGTCTATTCCGGCAAATTCGAAACAGGCTCCCAGTTCCTTAATGTAAATACAGGCAAAAAGGAAAGAATGTCAAAAATAATGCAGATGAATGCCAACAAACATACTGTCCTTAACGAGGTCTGTGCCGGTGATATAGCGGCTGGCGTCGGATTTAAGGATATCCGTACCGGTGATTCTCTGTGCAACCCTGACAAACCTATACTTCTCGAAAATATTACATTCCCTGAGCCTGTTGTCCAAATAGCCGTCGAAGCCAAAAAGCAGGAAGATGTTGAGAAACTTAACATAGCCCTTGCCAAAATGGCTGAGGAAGATCCGACATTCTCCTACCATTTCAGCAATGAAACGGGTCAGACAATTATCTGCGGTATGGGTGAACTTCACCTTGACATCATTCTCGACCGTCTGACGAGAGAGCAGAACGTAGAATGTTCGAAGGGACGTCCTCAGGTTGCATACAAGGAGGCTCTGACAAAGACCGTGACTTATCATGAAATTTATAAGAAACAGACTGGCGGCCGCGGCAAATTCGCTGACATAGAGTTTGAAATCGGTCCTGCCGACGAAGGAGTTACCGGTCTTCAGTTCATCAACGACACAAGAGAGGGTGTTATTCCAAAAGAGTATATGCCATCAATTGAAAAAGGTTTCAAGAGTGCAATGCAGAATGGCATACTTCTTGGTTATCCTATACTCGGCATGAAGGTACGCGTGTTCAACGGCTCCGCTCATCCTGTTGACAGTGATGAATTAGCCTTTGAGAGTGCTGCCAACATAGCTTTCCGTGAAGCCTCCAAAATTGCCGGTCCTGTATTGCTCGAACCGGTTATGAAGGTTGAGGCCGTGGCTCCGGCTGAATATGTGGGAGAAATATCAAGTGACCTGACTCATAGGAGAGGCCAGGTGCTTACTCTCGATTCCCAGGGCGGTCTTCAGATTGTGGTTGCCGAAGCTCCGCTTGCTGAAATGTTCGGCTATATCAATTCCCTGAGAAACATCACCTCTGGCAGAGGCACTTTCTCAATGGAGTTTGAGAGATATTCAATCCCTCCGAAGGAAATAATGGATGAGGTGATTTTTAAAACTAAAGGATATATAGTTAATTATTAAATATTGATAAAGTGAACCAAAGGATTAGAATTAAATTAAAATCGTATGATCACAACTTAGTTGACAAGTCAGCTGAGAAGATCGTCAAGACAGTGAAGACAACAGGCGCTGTCGTAAGCGGTCCTATCCCATTGCCAACTAACAAGCAGATTTTCACAGTTAACCGTTCCACGTTTGTTAACAAGAAATCTCGTGAGCAATTCCAGCTCTCCACATATAAGAGACTGCTGGACATCTACAGTACAACTTCAAAGACCATCGATGCTTTAATGAAGCTCGAGTTGCCAAGTGGCGTTGAAGTAGAAATCAAAGTTTAAAGAAACAAAAAACATTAGAAAAAAATGTCAGGATTAATTGGAAAGAAACTTGGAATGACAAGTATTTATGACGAGAAGGGTAGAAATATTCCGTGTACCGTTCTTGAAGCAGGTCCTTGTTATGTAACCCAAGTTAGGACATTGGAAAAAGATGGTTATGAAGCTATTCAGTTAGCTTTCGATGACGCAAAAGAAAAGAATACTCCTAATGCCCTGAAGAAGCATTTCGAAAAGGCAGGAGTAACCCCTAAACGCATTGTTCATGAATTCACCAGATTCGAGAAAGGTTCGAGAAAGTCTTATGGTGAAGAACTTCGCGTGGACATCTTCCAGGAAGGCGAATTTGTTGATGTGGTTGGTTACACAAAAGGCAAGGGCTTCCAGGGTGTTGTTAAAAGACACGGTTTCAGCGGTGTTGGTGATCAGACCCACGGTCAACACAATCGTCTGAGAGCACCAGGTAGTATCGGCGCAAGTTCATATCCTTCAAGGGTATTCAAGGGTATGAGAATGGCCGGCAGAACTGGCAATCAGAGAGTGAAGATGATTAACCTCCAGATAATGAAGATCATATTGGAGAAGAATTTAGTATTAGTAAAAGGAGCCGTTCCCGGTTCTAAAGGTTCTTATGTATTTATTGAGAGATGGAGTTAGTAGTATATAACATAAAGGGTGAAGAAACTTCTAGGAAAGTTCAACTCAATGATGACGTCTTTGCACTCGAGAAACCTAGCGACAGTGCTATCTATTATGATGCAAAGCAGTATATGGCTGATCAACGTCAGGGAACTCATAAGTCAAAAGAGAGAAGCGAGATTTCAGGTAGTACCAGAAAGCTCAAAAAACAGAAGGGTTCTGGTGCAGCACGTTTCGGTGACATCCACAACCCGTTGTTCAGAGGCGGAGGCAGAGTGTTCGGTCCTCGTCCTCGTGACTATAGCTTCAAACTTAATAAAAAGGTAAAAGCTCTGGCACGCAAGTCAGCCCTCACTTACAAGGCTGCAGACCAGAGAATAACTATTATTGAGGATTTTGCATTTGATGCCCCTAAAACTAAACAGTTTGTAGAATTGTTAAATAAATTCAATTATTCAGGCTACAGGACACTGTTTGTATTTCCACAGTGCGACAGAAACGTATTGCTCTCGGCAAGAAACTTGCATGATGTTGAGATAACACGCGCCGACAGTATCAATACATACGGCTTGATGAAGGCTCACCACTTGTTTATCAGTGAGAATGCATTACCTGAAATTGAAAAAGTTTGTTTAAAGTAAAAATTAGTTGAAAATGGGAATCATTATTAAACCTTTGGTAACTGAAAAAATGACGGCAATGAGCGAGAAGTTCAACCGTTATGCTTTTATTGTTGACCCTAAGGCAAATAAAATAGAAATTAAGGACGCCGTGAAGAAGTTATACGGTGTTGATGTCGTTTCTGTAAATACCATGTATTACAGCGGCAAGTACAAATCCAGATTCACAAAGCGTGGATATATCCAAGGAAGGACAAATGCTTTCAAGAAAGCAATTGTTACGTTAGCATCAGGTCAAGTTATTGATTTTTATAGCAATATTTAAAAAGTAATGGCTCTAAAGAAATTTAAACCGACAACTGCAGGTCAGCGTTTTAAAGTATTAAGCGCATTTGACGAGATTACCACTAATAAGCCGGAAAAGAGTTTGCTCGTTCCGAAGAAGAGTACTGGTGGTAGGAATAGTGCAGGTAGAATGACCATCCGCTATATTGGCGGCGGTCATAAGCAAAAATATAGAATTGTAGATTTCAAACGCGATAAGGAAGGTGTTCCGGCAACCGTCAAATCAGTAGAGTATGATCCAAACAGAACAGCACGTATTGCTCTGTTGTATTATGCTGATGGTGAGAAGCGTTATATAATTGCCCCTCAAGGTATAAAGGTTGGGCAGCAGGTAAACTCCGGGAAGGGTGTAAGTCCTGAAGTTGGTAACGCCATGTATTTGAGCGAGATACCTTTCGGTACAATTATCCATAATATTGAACTCCGTCCAGGCCAGGGTGCCAAGATGGCGCGCAGCGCAGGTTCCTACGCACAGCTTGTGTCAAGAGACGGCAAGTTCGCTATTATCAAACTCCCTTCAGGAGAAACAAGAATGATCCTTCAGACTTGTAAGGCAACCATAGGAATGGTTAGCAATTCAGACCACAACCTCGAAAGTTCAGGAAAAGCCGGCCGTTCAAGATGGCTTGGCCGTCGTCCTCGCAACCGTGGTGTTGTCATGAACCCTGTTGATCACCCAATGGGCGGTGGTGAAGGTAGAGCATCAGGCGGTATCCCACGTTCAAGAAAGGGTGTTGCTGCCAAAGGTTATAAGACTCGTTCTCCTAAGAAGGCATCCGATAAATATATTATTGAAAAACGTAAAAAATAATAACTATGAGTCGTTCATTGAAAAAAGGACCATATATCTATTGGAAATTAGAAAAGAAAGTCTTAGAACAAGCTGGTCCGGCAAAGAAAAGCGTTATCAAGACTTGGTCAAGAGCCTCTATGATTTCCCCGGATTTCGTTGGCTTGACCATAGCTGTGCATAACGGTAACAAGTTCATTCCTGTATATATTACAGAGAATATGGTAGGTCATAAGTTAGGCGAATTTGCACCGACGAGAATTTTCAGAGGTCATGCCGGTAATAGATAGTCCTAATAAAAAAAACAGATTTAATAATGGGATCAAGAAAACATAAAAGAGCAGAAATGCTTAAGGAAGCAAAGCGAACACAGTATTTTGCTTCATTGAATGATTGTCCGAGCTCCCCTCAGAAAATGCGCCTTGTCGCTAATATGGTCAGAGGAGTTGACGTTGAAAAAGCCCTGTATATCCTCAAATATTCCTCTAAGGAAGCATCCAAAAAGGTTTACAAACTTTTACGCAGCGCCATCGCCAACTGGCAGTTCAAGAATGAGGGAGCAAGAATTGATGACGCTCAGTTGTATATCAAGGAGATCATCGTTAATGAAGGACGCACTTTGAAACGTATTCAACCGGCACCTCAGGGACGTGCTCATAGAATTTTGAAACGTTCAAATCACGTGACAGTGATACTGGACTCAAGGTCCGCTCAACCTGTCGCTGAGAAAACAGATGAAAATAATTAATAAACGGTACTTAAATAATTAAAACGAATGGGACAAAAAACTAATCCAATCGGCAACAGGCTGGGCATCATCAGAGGATGGGACTCCAACTGGTATGGCGGAAAAAACTTCGATGAAAAATTAGTTGAAGACAATAAGATCCGCAAATATTTGAATACCCGTTTATCAAAAGCCGGTATTTCAAAAATATTCATTGAAAGAACTCTCAAGATTGTTACAGTAACCATCTTCACAGCTCGTCCAGGTCTTATCATAGGCAAAGGCGGCCAGGAAGTTGACAAGCTTAAGGAAGAACTTAAGAAGGTTACAGGTAAGGAAATACAGATCAATATCTCAGAAATCAAGCGTCCGGAACTTGATGCAGTGCTGGTGGCTTCAACAATTGCTCGTCAGATAGAAGGCAGAATCTCCTACCGCAGAGCCATAAAGACCAACATCAGCTTCGCAATGCGTATGGGCGCAGAAGGTATTAAGGTTTTGATTTCAGGTCGTATTGGCGGCGCTGAAATAGCAAGAAGCGAACAGTATAAGGACGGCAGAATACCATTGCACACTCTCCGTGCCGATATCGACTATGCACACGATGAGGCTCACACTTCATACGGCAGAATAGGCATCAAGGTATGGATATGCAAGGGCATGATTTATGGAAGACCTGATCTGTTTGTTCAGAACACCAACCTCAAGGGCGGCAAACCTGGCCAACAGGGTGGCGGCAGAGGCGGTGACAGACCGAGAAGACCGAGAAAACCACAACAACAGCAATAAAAATTAAATTTAAGATAAAATGTTACAACCAAGGAAAACTAAGTACAGAAAAGTACAGAAGGCCAAAATGAAAGGCAACGCCCAGAGAGGTAATCAGTTAGCCTTTGGTTCATTTGGTATCAAAACTTTGGAACAGTGTTGGCTTACAGGAAGACAGATCGAAGCAGCTCGTCAGGCCGTTACCCGTAAGATGAGACGTGAAGGTCAGATATGGATAAGAGTCTTCCCGGACAAACCAATCACTAAGAAACCAGCCGAAGTACGTATGGGAAAAGGTAAAGGTGCGCTCGACCAATATGTTGCTCCCGTTACACCAGGCAGAATATTATTCGAAGTCGAAGGTGTATCTTTGGCTATTGCGAAGGAAGGTCTGCGCTTGGCAGCACAGAAACTCCCTGTTGACACTAAATTTGTTGTTAGACGTGACTACGTAGAAGAATAATTAAATATCATGAAGCAGCAAGAAATTAAAGAATTAAGTACTAATGATCTTAAGGATAAATTAGACGAATGGCAGAATCAGCTTATAAAGCTGAAACTTAATCACTCAATATCTCCACTGGATAATCCCGGTAAAATAAAAGTTTACCGCAGGACGATTGCTCGCATGAAATCTGAATTACAACGTAGAGATGTCAGAGCTTAAAACCTATCAGACAATGGAAAGACATTTAAGAAAAGAAAGAATAGGCCTCGTTGTAAGCAACAAGATGGACAAGTCTATCGTTGTTAGCGTAGAAAGGCGCGTTAAACACCCTATTTACGGTAAATTCGTAAAGAAGACCACAAAGCTGATGGCTCATGATGAAAATAATGAATGCAATATCGGTGATACTGTAAGAATTATGGAAACAAGGCCATTAAGCAAAAATAAGTGTTGGAGACTAGTGAATATAATCGAAAAGGCTAAGTAAAATGATACAACAAGAAACAAGATTAACAGTAGCTGATAACAGCGGCGCTAAGGAAGTCCTCTGTATTCGCGTGTTAGGCGGTACCAAGAAGAGATATGCTACCGTCGGCGACAATATAGTCGTGGCCGTTAAAAACGCTCTGCCTTCCGGCAACGTCAAGAAAGGCACGGTGGCCAAGGCTGTCGTAGTTCGTACTCATAAGGAAATCCGCCGTGCTGACGGTTCCTATATTCGTTTCGATGATAATGCTTGCGTCCTCATCAATAATGCTGGTGATTTGGTCGGCACACGTATTTTCGGCCATGTCGCCCGTGAACTCAGAGACAAGCAATACACTAAGATAGTCTCTTTAGCACCCGAAGTTTTATAATTAATTGAATGTAGTAAGTATTATGAATAAGAAATTTCGTTTGAAAAAAGGTGACAATGTTGTTGTTCTATCCGGCGAATCCAAAGGCCTTCGCGGCAGAATCCTCGAAATGGATTATAAGAATGATACCGCGATTGTCGAAGGCGTCAACCTGATGTCAAAACATACACGCCCTAATGCTAAAGACCCTAAAGGTGGCATTATTAAAAAAGAAGCCGCTATCAGAATCTGCAAACTCATGTATGTCGGCAGCAACAACGTTCCGACCCGCATTGGTAGAAGAGTCAATGAAAACGGCAAGATTATTCGTTTTTCTAAAAAAACCGGAGAGGAGATTAAATAATGGAATACGTACCAACATTAAAAACAAAATATAAAAATGAGATTGTAAAAAATCTCACCGAGAAGTTTGGCTATAAGACTGTCATGCAGGTGCCAAAACTCCAGAAGATATGTCTCAATGAAGGTATCGGTGAGGCTATTACCGATAAGAAACTTATCGACAATGCCATTGAAGAGATGACCCTTATCTCCGGACAGAGAGCTGTCGCTACAAAAAGTAGAAAGGATATTTCTAACTTCAAGTTGCGTAAGAAAATGCCTATCGGCGTCAGAGTTACGCTCCGTGGTGACAGGATGTATGAGTTCCTCGAACGTCTCATCAGTGTCTCCATCCCTCGTATCCGCGACTTCAGAGGCATAAATGACAAGGGTTTCGATGGAAGAGGCAACTTCTCCATGGGTATTACCGAACAGATAATATTCCCTGAAATCGTTATCGACAAGGTAACAAAAATCAATGGCATGGACATCACCTTTGTAACAACTGCGAAGACTGATGTCGAATGTCTTGAATTATTGAAACAATTTGGCTTCCCGTTTAAAAATCAAAACAGTTAACCGTTATGGCAAAAGAATCAATGAAGGCGAGAGAAGTTAAAAGAGCAAAACTCGTCGCAAAGTATGCTGATAAGCGTGCAGCCCTCAAGAAACTCGTTATTAACGGCACTCCTGAAGAAGCAGCTGCAGCAAACAAGGCTCTCCAAAGATTACCAAAGAATTCTTCACCTGTCCGCATCCACAACAGATGTCAGCTTACAGGACGCCCTAAGGGTTATGTCAGAAAATTTGGTATATCAAGAATCAACCTCAGAGAAATGGCTTTGAAAGGCCTGATTCCTGGCGTAAAGAAAGCCAGCTGGTAAATTATTGTAAATTTAAAATAGTATTAAAATGATTACTGATCCAATAGCAGATTATTTAACACGTATCAGAAATGCCTTCTCGGCTAGGAAAGATATGGTCGAAATCCCTTCGTCTAAGATGAAGAAAGCTATTACCGAGATTTTATATAACAAAGGTTATATCTTGGATTATAAATTCGAAGACGGATTACCTGGAAATATTAAAATAGCTCTTAAATATCATCCTGTTTCCAAACAGTCAGCTATTTCAACTATTACTAGAATTAGTAAACCTGGTCTCAGAAAATACGTAAGCGCAGAAGAAATGCCGCGCGTTAAAAATGGTTTGGGAATCGCTATCGTTTCAACTTCCAAAGGTCTTATGACCGATAAGGAAGCACGTGCAAAACATGTCGGTGGCGAAGTTATTTGTTACGTCAGTTAATTAGAAAGGAGTTTAACATGTCAAGAATAGGTAAATTACCGATTACAATCCCTGCAAACGTTACCGTTTCAATATCTGATGATAACATCATTACCGTTAAAGGACCAAAGGGAGAATTAAAACAACCGGTCGACAAGAGCATCACAGTAAAGGTGGAAGATGGCAAAGTACATGTCACACGTCCTAACGATCAAAAACAGGAACGCAGTTTCCACGGTCTCTATCGTGCACTCATCAACAACATGATTCACGGCGTAAGTGAGGGATTCAAAACTGTCCAGGAAGTTGTTGGTGTAGGCTATAAAGCTGAGGCAAAGAACGAACATGTTCTCGAGCTCGGTCTCGGTTATTCACACAGCATCATAATGCAACTCGCACCAGAAATCAAAGTTCAGACTGTCAATGAAAGAGGTAAAAACCCTATGATTATCCTCACATCATGTGACAAACAGCTGCTGGGACAAGTTGCAGCAAAAATCAGATCATTCAGAAGACCTGAACCTTATAAGGGCAAAGGTATCAAGTTTGAAAATGAAATATTACGTAAGAAAGCCGGAAAATCGGCATCAGCAAAGTAATTAAATCTTAAGAAGCTATGAAAAACAAAAAGGAATTAAGAAGAATTCAGATAAAAAAGCGTGTCAGAGGCAGTATCAGCAGAGGTACCGCCGCAAGACCTCGTATGTCTGTCTTCAGAAGCAATAAGGAAATTTATGTTCAGCTTATCGATGACATCAATGGAAGAACCCTTGCATCCGCTTCTTCAAGATCAATAGAAGGCGCAGGTTCCGTTCCAAAAATCGAACAAGCCAAGATGGTGGGCAAAAAGGCAGCCGAAGTTGCTCTTGCCGCCGGCATTCAGACAGTTACTTTCGACAGAAACGGTTATTTATATCACGGTAGAGTCAAAGCTTTAGCTGACGCAGCTAGAGAAGGTGGCCTTAAATTTTAATTAATTATGTCAAACAACGCAAATAATAATACAGAAAGAGTTAATGCTCCCGAGTCAGAATTCGTAGACAGACTGGTAAGCATCGGAAGAGTAACAAAAGTTACCAAGGGTGGTCGTACATTCAGTTTTTCAGCTATTGTCGTCATCGGCGATAAGAAGGGCAAGGTAGGCTATGGACTGGGTAAAGCCAGTGAGGTCACCGCAGCTATTCAGAAAGGTACTGATGATGCCAAGAAGAACATGATCACTGTTCCTGTACTCCACGGCACTCTTCCTCACGAAGAAGAAGGCAAGTATAGCGGTGCAAAGGTGTTTCTGAAACCTGCTGCTCCAGGTACCGGTGTCCTCGCCGGCGGTGCTATGCGTGCTGTTCTTGAAAGCGTTGGCGTAACCGACGTCATTGCTAAATGTAAAGGCTCATCAAATCCTCATTCAGTTGTAAAAGCTACTTTCAACGCCCTCAGCAAAATGCATGACGCTTATCAGATAGCTCAACTTAGAGGTATAAAACTGGAAAATGTGTTTAACGGCTAAAATTTTGCAAAATGGAAAAAATTAAAATAACCCAGATACAAAGTATCATTGACAGACCAAAAAATCAGAGACTCGTCATGAAGGCTCTCGGTCTGACAAGAATGCACAAAACTGTTGAGCATAATGCTACTCCTCAAATCTTAGGTATGGTAGAAAAGGTGAAACACCTTGTCAAAGTCGAAAATGTTTAATCCAATCTCTTAAATATTTATTAACATGGATTTAAGTAATCTTAAACCTGCTAAAGGTTCTGTAAAAAACAAAACAAGATTAGGTCGTGGCCAGGGTTCTGGCAAAGGCGGCACAGCCACAAGAGGTACTAAAGGTGCAAAGTCACGTTCTGGTTACCATCAGAAAATAGGTTTTGAAGGTGGTCAGATGCCTCTCGCACGTCTTTTACCTAAATTTGGTTTCAAGAATATTAACCGTAAGGAATATGCCGGTATCAACATTGATACAATCAATGAATTGGCTGAAAGAACCAATGTTACCGAAATGGACCCTGAATTCTTCGTTAAAAATGGTATCTGCTCAAAGCATGATATGATTAAGATACTCGGAAGAGGCGAAATTAAGACTAAGGTTAATGTTAAAGCTCATGCCTTCTCAGCTTCTGCTGTAAAGGCCATCGAATCATTAGGCGGTACAGCTACAAAAATTTAATTAAGTTATGGGTAAGTTTATAACTACATTAAAAAATATCAATAAGATAGATGAGCTCAGAAAAAGATTGCTCTACACCCTTGGAATGATCGCCATTTATCGTTTTGGCTCTTATGTTGTCCTCCCAGGTGTGGACCCTTCTTATCTGTCAGCATTGCAAAGCCAAGGAAGTTCTGGTCTTCTCGGTCTGTTGAACATGTTCTCAGGCGGTGCATTCTCCAATGCATCTATCTTTGCTTTAGGTATCATGCCTTACATCTCGGCTTCCATCGTAGTCCAGTTGCTGGGTATGGCTGTACCTTATTTTCAGAAACTCCAAAAGGAAGGCGAAAGCGGTCGTAATAAGTTGAATCAGATTACCCGTTATCTCACAATCCTCGTTGTTGCCATCCAGGCACCTGCCTATATGGCAAACATCATCCGTCAGGTACCGGCCGCCGGCCTGTTCCCGTTCGATCCTAATGTCACAACCCCTCCGTTCTTCTTCACTTTGTCATCAATCATAATCCTCATCGCAGGCACTATGTTTGTAATGTGGCTTGGTGAACGTATCACAGACAAGGGTATTGGCAATGGTATTTCAATCCTCATCACCATAGGTATTATAGCACGTCTTCCTTTCGCCCTCGTCGGTGAATTTGTCGCAAGAACAAGCGCAGGCGGTGGCGGTCTCGTTGCTTTCCTGATAGAACTTGTCGTACTCCTGGTAATCGTTATCCTCTGTATCCTCCTCGTTCAGGGTACCCGCAGAATACCTGTACAGTATGCTAAGAGAATCCAGGGAAATCGTCAGTATGGCGGCGTCCGTCAGTATATCCCTCTTAAGATCAATGCTGCCGGTGTTATGCCTATCATCTTTGCTCAGGCCATTATGTTCCTCCCTATGACCATTGCCGGTTTCGGAAGTGATAACATGGGCAGGTTTGCAGCAACATTTTCAAATATGAATGGTTTCTGGTATAATTTCGTATTCTTTGTCCTCATTGTGCTGTTTACCTACTTCTATACAGCCATCACAATCAACTCCAATCAGATTGCTGAGGATATGAAGAAGAACGGCGGTTTCATCCCTGGCGTAAAACCTGGAAAGAAGACAGCTGAATATATCGATACCATTATGTCACGTATTACTCTTCCGGGCTCCTTATTCCTCGGTATCATAGCAATTTTGCCTGCTATCGTGCGTCTGTTCGGAGTAAATACTCAGTTTGCTCAGTTCTTCGGCGGTACTTCATTGCTGATTCTTGTCGGCGTGGTACTCGATACATTGAGTCAGATAGAAAGTTATTTGTTGATGCGTCACTATGACGGTCTTACAAAGTCAGGAAGAATAAAAGGTCGTACTTCGTAATCATCAAAACTTTGACTAGATTATGTATTTGAAGTCTGATCAGGAAATCGAATTGATGAGAGCAAGTGCTCTCCTTGTAAGCAAGACTCTTGCCACAGTGGGGCAGGAGATACGTCCCGGTGTTTCAACCAAATATCTGGACAAAATAGGAGAGACATTCATCAGAGATAACGGAGCTGTGCCGAGTTTCCTTAATTTCTGCGGATACCCGGCAAGCCTCTGCATCTCGGTTAATGAGACTGTCGTCCATGGAATTCCTGATGAGAAAATAATAATCAAGGAAGGTGACATTGTTTCAGTGGATTGTGGTGTGATATTGAACGGATGGCATGGCGATTCAGCCTACACTTTTGCATGCGGGGAAGTATCTCCGGAGGTTCAGCATCTGCTTGATGTTACACGCCAATCCCTTGAACTCGGAATCGAAAAGGCAGTTGCAGGGAACAGAGTAGGCGATATCGGATACGCTATCCAGTCTTATTGTGAGGCGGAAGGTTTGGGCGTGGTCAGAGATCTTGTCGGTCACGGAATAGGCCGTGACATGCACGAGGAGCCGGAAATTCCCAACTACGGTCGCCGCGGTACGGGTCATCTGCTTAAGGAAGGTATGGTGATTTGCATCGAACCAATGATAAACATGGGGACCTATCGTGTGACTATTTCCGAGAAAGACGGGTGGACAGTTAAAACTGCCGACCATCTCCCGTCAGCACATTTCGAGAAACAACTCGCTGTCAGAAAAAATCATGCGGATGTTCTGACAAGTTATGATGAAATTAATAAAATATTAAAGAAACAGTAAAACGTATGGCTAAACAACTGTCAATAGAACAAGATGGCACTGTGATAGAATCTCTTGGCAATGCAATGTTCAGAGTTGAACTTGAAAACGGGCATAAGATTATAGCCCATATCTCAGGCAAAATGAGGATGCATTACATAAGAATACTTCCCGGTGACAAGGTGAAGCTTGAAATGTCGCCTTACGATTTATCTAAAGGAAGAATAATTTTAAGATATAAGTAATATGAAAGTAAGAACCTCAGTAAAAAAACGTAATGACGATTGTAAACTCGTTCGCAGAAAAGGACGTTTGTACATGATTTGTAAAAAGAATCCTAAATTAAAATCAAGACAAAATTAAGTAATATATGGCAAGAATTGCAGGTATTGACATACCAAAAAACAAACAGGGTCAAATAAGTCTGACCTACATATTCGGTATCGGCAGGAATCGTTCACGCGAAATCCTTGACAAGGCTGGTGTACCGTATGAAAAGAAGGTTGAAGACTGGACCGATGACGAGATAACAAAGATTCGTACCATCATCGGTGAAAACTACCGCGTAGAAGGTGAACTTCGTACAGAAATCTCTATGAACATCAAACGACTGATGGATATCGGTTGCTATAGAGGTATCAGACATCGTATTGGCTTGCCTGTCCGTGGACAGAGCACGAAGAACAACGCACGTACTCGTAAGGGTCGTAAGAAAACCGTTGCTAATAAGAAAAAAGCTCCTAAAGGATAAAATTAGAATTAACACAACAGTAATAGTTATATTATGGCTAAAGCAAAAAGTAAAGTTACAAAAAAGAGAGTTGTTAAGATCGAACCGACAGGAAATGCTTATGTTACGGCTTCTTTCAACAACATAATAATATCTCTGACAAATACTGCAGGACAGGTTATAGCATGGTCATCAGCCGGAAAGATGGGCTTCAAGGGTTCAAAGAAGAATACCCCTTACGCTGGTCAGAGAGCTGCTGAGGACTGCTCAAAAGCCGCTTACGACCTCGGTCTTAGAAAAGTCAAGGTATATGTTAAGGGACCCGGCTCAGGCAGAGAATCCGCCATCCGTCAGATCCATACAAGCGGCATCGAAGTAACTGAAATCATCGATGTTACCCCATTACCACACAATGGTTGCCGTCCTCCTAAAAGAAGAAGAGTTTAATTTATAGTAATCTAATTTAAAAAACAATATTTATGGCAAGATATATTGGCCCAAAATCTAGAATAGCTCGTAAATTCAATGAGCCTATTTATGGTCCTGATAAGTATTTCGAAAAGAAAAAATACGCCCCAGGTATGCATGGCGCTAACAAAAGAAGAAAGAAACTTTCGGAATATGGTATGCAGCTTCAAGAAAAACAAAAAGCTAAATATACTTACGGGATCCTTGAACGTCAATTCAGAAACACTTTCGAAAAAGCTTCCCGCAAGGGCGGCGTTACCGGTACATGGCTTCTGAGATTGATTGAAGCAAGATTGGATAATACTGTATACCGTCTGGGAATTGCCCCGACTCGTGCCGCTGCTCGGCAGTTAGTATCTCATCGCCACATTGTTGTTAACGACAAAGTCGTCAACATACCTTCATATCAATTAAAACCCGGTGATATCGTAAGCGTTAGAGAAAGATCCAAGTCACTGGAAGTTATTACTAACTCCCTCGCTGGCTGCAGCCACCAATACCCATGGCTCGAATGGGATGAAAACCTCAAGAGCGGTAAGTTTATGAACTACCCTGAAAGAGAACAAATCCCAGAAACAATACAAGAACAACTCATCGTTGAATTGTATTCTAAGTAATAATTAATTTTAAACTGTTACAAATGTCAATTTTAGCATTCCAAAAACCTGATAAGGTAATAATGGTCGAATCGACCGATTTCCACGGCTCATTCGAGTTTCGACCACTTGAACCTGGCTTCGGCATTACTATCGGGAACGCCCTCAGAAGAATTCTCCTCTCCTCATTGGAAGGCTTCGCCATCACCTCAATCAGAATTGATGGAGTTGAACATGAATTCGCTTCTATTAAAGGCGTGATAGAAGACGTTACTGATATTATCCTCAACTTCAAACAAGTGCGCTTCCGCCAACAAGTTGAAGGCGAAAACACTGAAAAAGTTAGAGTGGTTATCGGTGACCAGTCTGTCTTTAAAGCTGGTGACATCAACAAGTTCCTCAATAACTTCCAAGTTCTTAACCCGGATCTTGAAATTTGTCACATGGAACCTAATATCAAGCTTAATATCGAATTGACTATCCAAAAGGGCAGAGGCTATGTGTCGGCTGACGAAAACAAACAGCCTAACCAACCTTACGGCGTTATCGCTATCGACTCTATTTACACTCCTATCAGAAACGTCCAGTTCAAAGTGGAAAATTACCGCGTCGAACAAAAAACCGACTACGAAAAGCTGATTATAAATATCGATACTGATGGCTCTATCCACCCGGAAGATGCTCTTAAAGATGCAGCTAAAATATTAATCCAACACTTCCTCCTCTTCTCGGATGAAAACATCTCCATCGAAGTCGAAGAAAAATCTGTAACAGAAGAATTCGACGAAAGTACCCTGCACATGCGTCAACTCCTGAAAACCAAACTTACCGACCTCGACTTGTCAGTAAGAGCTCTTAACTGCCTCAAACAGGCTGAAGTTGAAACATTGGGTCAACTCGTAACTTACAACAAAGCTGATCTCCTCAAGTTTAGAAACTTCGGTAGAAAATCTCTTACCGAACTCGAAAAACTTGTGAAATCGAAAAATTTGGATTTTGGTATGAATACCGCAAAATATAAACTAGATAAGGATTAATTGATATGAGACACGGAAAAAAATTTAATCACCTTAGTAGGACAAGTTCACATCGTCATGCGATGCTCGCTAACATGGCTAATTCTCTGATAATGCACAAACGCATTACCACCACTACAGCTAAAGCTAAAGCTCTGCGCGTTTATGTTGAACCACTAATCACTAAATCAAAGACTGATAATACGCACTCTCGTCGTGTAGTATTCAGCTACCTGCAAAATAAATATGCCGTCTCTGAACTTTTCAGAGAAATTTCAAATAAAGTCATGGACAGACCGGGCGGCTATACCCGTATAATCAAGATAGGCAACAGACCAGGTGATAACGCTGAGATGAGCATCATCGAACTGGTTGACTATAATGAACTCCTCCTTAACGCTAAGGAAGAAAAGAAGACAACACGCCGCTCTCGCAGAAGCTCAGGCAAGACTAAAGCTGCTGCTCCAGCTGCCGAAGCACAACCAACCGAAACACCTGCTGAAGAACCTAAAGCTGAATAGTAATGGGACAAATCGTTCATACACAAGCAAGACAAATCCTTGACTCAAGAGGCAATCCTACCGTCGAGGTCGATCTCTACACCTCCGATGGTGGATTCGGTCGTGCAGCCATCCCTTCAGGCGCATCAACTGGTGTTCATGAAGCTATCGAACTTCGCGACGGCGACAAGAACTATTACCTTGGCAAAGGTGTCCTCCAGGCTGTGAAGAATGTCAACAATGTAATCGCCCCTGAAGTCCAGAATATGGACGTGAGCGATCAGATTGCCATTGACCAGCACATGCTTGAAATCGACGGTACGGAAAATAAAAGCAAACTTGGCGCAAATGCCATACTCGGCGTGTCTCTCGCTGCAGCTAAGGCTGCTGCAAGCGAACGCGCACTCCCTCTTTTCAGATATATCGGTGGCGTTAATGCCCATGTGATACCTGTCCCAATGATGAATATCCTCAATGGTGGCAGCCATGCTGACAACTGCGTCGATTTCCAGGAATTTATGATTATGCCTGTCGGCGCTCCTACGTTCGCTGAGGCTCTGAGAATGGGTGCTGAGATTTTCCAGAACCTGAAAAAAGTCCTCAAAAACATGAACTATTCCACCAACGTTGGTGATGAAGGCGGATTCGCTCCTAACCTCAAAAGTAATGAAGAGGCTATCCAGGTTATCCTTCAAGCTATTGATAAGGCTCATTACCGTGCCGGTGAAGATGTGTTTATCGCCCTTGACCCTGCTTCTTCAGAATATTACGATGTCGAAAACAAAGTATATCACCTCAAGAAATCTACAGGCGACAAACTGACTTCAGAACAAATGGTCGATTATTGGAACGAATGGATTAAAAAATATCCTATTTTTTCTATTGAAGATGGTATGGCTGAAGACGACTGGGACGGCTGGAAACTGATGACTGAAACCATGGGCAACAAAATACAGCTTGTGGGTGATGATTTGTTCGTCACTAACGTCAAACGTCTCCAGAAAGGCCTTGACATGAATGTCGCCAACTCTATTCTTATCAAACTGAATCAGATAGGCTCTCTAACAGAAACTATCAATGCTGTCAATCTTGCACAGCTCAATAAGTATTCTGCCGTCGTAAGCCATCGCTCAGGTGAAACAGAAGACACTACTATAGCTGATTTGGTCGTGGCTCTTGGTACAGGACAGATAAAAACCGGTTCTGCTTGCAGAAGCGAGCGAATCGCCAAGTACAATCAGCTTATGCGAATTGAGGAAATGCTCGACACTTCCGCAGTTTATGCCGGAAGAAGCATTCTGAAGTAAGATTCGGATTTTAGTTAAGATAAAAAAAGCCGCCTGTTCGTTTATGAAGGGACGGCTTTTTTTGTTTTGCCACTAAACCTGCAATTACAGTTTATAGTATGCTCCCAGGATTTTGGCATACCATGACGGAGGTAGGATTTTTTTAATGAACACTGAGAGCTTCTGAACAGGCGAAGCTACAGTATATCCATACTTCGGCCTTTTTGCATTTACAATCTTGTCGATTTTTTTTGCTAAAACAATGGGCTTTAGTCCGCCGTTTTCATCATGTTCGATACTGTCCATCGATTTGGCGTAGTACTTATATACGTTCAGCGCTTCCGGATTGTCTGTTTTTTTGCGATTTGACGTGAATCCGGTACTGAAATCTCCTGGACGAATTACAACCACTTTTATTCCGAAATTGCGCGTTTCGAGACGCAGAGCTTCGCAATAGCCTTCAATTGCGTATTTGCTTGCTGAGTAGAAACCTTGAAACGGAAGCCCCATCAGTCCGCC
>JAFYJP010000101.1 GCA_017538085.1 Bacteroidales bacterium
GCCAACACCACGAAAGTGTTCCGCCAAGAGGGTCCATACACCATGACATGGAAGAATGACCAATTGGTATATACCGCTGGTGCCAACTGGCAAGTCACCGACAATCATTCAATAGGTATTCGTGCCGACCTGACGCAATATCTCGGCGGCGAGAACAAAGTCATTTACGATGAGGATGTCTTCGAAAATGATGCTTTCCTCGACCACCTTTACAGCGTGCAGACCAGCAAGGAAAGCAAACCACTTGGCATCCTAACCAACGCGTACTACAACGGAACCGCCGGCAAACTCGGCATCGATTTCAACTTTGACTTTATGAAAAACGCCATCTACACTGACCGCGAAAACGTAGAACAAAGCCTGATAGAAGATGATTTCGTCAGAAGCAAGTCAGGAGCGGAAAGCCGTCTCTATGCCTCCAAGTTGGTGCTTTCATATCCAGTTTGGAAAGGCAGCATCGAGGCTGGAACAGAGATGACATTCGCCAAACGTCACAACACATATTGGATTGACAAGCAATCCATTGCCAATACTGATGCCGATATCGTGGAAAACAATATTGCCACCTTCGCACAATATGCCTGCGACTTTGGGAGATGGGGACAGGCCAGCGTAGGGATGCGATACGAACACACGCTCTTGGACTACAGGGACGTTATTAACGACGATTTCCTATATCGTCCACAAGACGAGTTCTTCCCAACGGCATCCTATTCCGTTACATTGGGTAAGGTGGAGATGGGCCTGTCGTATGGCATGAAGACCACCCGCCCAAGTTTCTTTGCAATGAATGACGCCGTCACCTACATCAGTCGTTACTCCATGCAAGCGGGCAACTCACAATTGCTCAATGAGCGTATTCAGGAACTCACGCTGAATGTATCCTATAAATGGCTCATGTTTTCGGCCTCTTACGGAAAGTGCAAACACGCCATCACACAGTGGGCATACCTCACCGATGACGATGCAGCACTCATCAAGCATATCAACCTCGACAAGCCTGTGAACACTATCGGTGCATTCATTTCCGCTACACCGCGAGTGGGCATTTGGTCGCTTAACGCCACTGCAGGAATTGAAAAACAAGACCTTTGGCTCGATGTTGAAGACATCCACACGCCTGAAGGAACTCGTAGAGTCTATTTTGACAAGCCTGTCTTTACTTTCAATGCCTTCAACACTTTCAGTTTCAAATACAACTGGAGAATTGATGTCAACTTTATGTTCCGTTCACACGGAAATCAATTGAATTTCTACAACGATTACGACTACGCAAACCTTGGTTTTTACGTGCAGAAAAGTTTCCTGAAAGACAAGTCGCTCACTATCCGCGCCGCTGTGCTCGACATCTTGCGACATAGTGGAATGGATGAATACAGCGACATGGGATACTACCAAATCCAACAAAACAACGTCTTCTCGACACAAAAATTTCAAATCTCAGTGTTCTATCGGCTGAACTCGGCACGCAGCAAATACAAAGGCACAGGTGCAGGCAAAGATACGCAGGAAAGAATGAAATCGTAATATGATAAATATCCATATTTTTTTCGAAATGGATAATAATAGTACTTTTGCAGCCGTTAATTGTCAAGTAAAATCTTAATTTAAAAACGATGTCCCGATGTTATATAACAGTGGTAAAATCAAAATGAAAAAGTATATTGTAATTATTATTTCAACAGTAATTTTGTTTGCTTTCGGCGGATGTCAAAAATTTGCTGGCGATCCAATAACAAAGGATTTCAGCATTTCGGGTGATTACACTGAACTTGAAGTGGAGGATGCGTTTGATGTAATCGTCAGCGACTTGGCAACGCAAGTCACTATTACAGCAGGCGAATATGTTATGCCTAATGTTGTGGTGGAAATTGTCGATAATACCTTGAAAATCTATCTCAAAGGGTGGCATACCAGCTATGGAACGGATATGAAAGTGATGCTGCCATATAACGCTAATTTGAAAAGTGTTGATCTGTCGGGGGCTTCGAGTTTTCAGTCGGGATATGGACTTAAAGGGTCAAAAGTTAAAGTAGATTTGTCGGGTTCTTCCGATTTTGATTGCAACATTGATGCCGATGAGGTTGTCATTGAACTTTCGGGTGCCTCCAATTTTATTGGCAACATTTTAGCCGATAAAATCGACATGGAACTCTCAGGTAGCTCCGACATCAAGGGGCTTGTGGACGCCACCAATCTTGACATTGAATTAAGCGGTGCTTCGGATGCAAACCTTGAAGGACAAGTCGGCACGCTTAAGGTTGAATTGGCAGGAGCGAGCGACATTGAAAAGAAGGTGGTTGGTAACCATTATGCTCTCGTCTGCGAAATATGCGAAGGAACGATTTCTGGTGCAAGCAATGCCTACATCCATTGTGACGACACTATCAAAGTCAGCCTCTCCGGTGCCAGCGACCTACATTTCACGGGCAGCGCTTTCACTGGTGACAGCAGCACTTCTGGCAGTTCGCACATCTATCACGATGTCCTATAATATTTTTAACTAACCTTTTCGCCTAATACACACCACCGCACAAATGGTATGTGTTTTATAACCTCATTAAGCAACGGCGAAAGCGTGAAAACGGCCACAGCCAAAATAAGATACATGGCCACAGGCGGTAGTGAGGTGTACACTTTCATCATGTAGCCCAACGAGGCAATCACCAAATAATGGACAATATAAATTCCATAGCTTGAACGTGTCATATATCCTGCAAAGCGTCCCGTTCTATCGAATTTGGTTTTGAACCATCCCATCAAGGCAAGGCACATAAGCCAGCCGTAGAGGCAATTGAGCCAGTTGCCAAGGTACTGTGGCGAGGTGTTGTCCTGTCCAAAGGTGGTGACAACAAGCACCGTGCCGCTTGCCACAGCGCAGACCATCAGTGGAATCCACCACTTGCCAAGGGTAATTTGCACCTTGTCGTGGCTGAACACAAAATAGCCCATCAAGAAAAGAATAAGGTAGAATAGCGGCTTGTATAGGTTATAAAGCCCGTCAGCCGACTCTGGACGTGGATGCTTGATGAGCGTCTGCTCGCCAGCCCAAAACAGCACACCAAGCAGAATAATGATAACGAAATTAGCATTGCCGCACAAGCTCCAAATCTTGTCCTTTTTGTCAATTGCACGTACAAGAAGCAACACAAGGCAAAGCAGCCACAATACTTGAATGAACCATAATGGGCCGATGCCCGACAACGAATAAGCAAAATACATGATAATACGCTGTATAAAAACTGGTACGTTCTCCGGAATTCCAGCAAAAGGGTTGTTACCTTGTACAACAGCAGCAACCTGCGTGTTGAAATAGCCCGTCATCCATTGGAAAACGAACAAGCCTATCGTGGATGGAACCAGCAACTTGCGTGTACGCGAACGGAACCATTGTCCAGCCGGTTGTTTGTCCAAAGCGTATTTTGCACTGATGCCTGCCAGCAGGAACAGCAACGGCATAAACCACGGATAGAGCACGTACATCAGCACATCCTGATACTGAGGCACTTCTGGGTAATGGCCAAAACCGCCAATGCCACCGAAAACTCCTTTGTTGTTGTAGAAATAAATTACATGGTACAAAAGCACCAAAAGCACTGTTGTCCAGCGCAGATTGTCAATCCAATGTTTACGTTCCATAATCATTCCTCCCCAAGAATTTCGCTTATTTTGTCCTGAAAATATCTGTTTCCACAACAGCCATGCCCTTTTTGTCGCCAAGTACGAGTAGGCTGTCGCCTTAACTGCAAAAATATATTTTTTCTAACAGATTACAAACTACAGTTAAAAAATTAATTTTGCGTTAGTATTCCATATTGGTTTTTTTCGTAACATTGCACCGTCAAAGAAAAATATATGAAACTGAACCTGATAATTTTTGTCTCACAACTCTCAAACCAAGAGTCGGCATTGGAAGACCATAAGGATATTCTCGACAGACTGAATGCAGAATATGACATACATTATGTTAACCCGGAAGATTTGGACAAACCTTTGGAAGAAGGTGCAACCATGGTCTTCATCGGAAGTGGCGGCGTGGAAGAGCTTGTCTCAGCTGCGATTGACAAACTGCCGAAATACGTGCTTCTAATAGCTGACGGACTGAAGAATTCCTTGGCAGCATCGTTGGAAATACTTTCATGGATGCGACTGAATAACCGTAACGGACGAGTCATTCATGGAGACTTGAACTATATGATGCGTACTATCTCCGACTATGTGTTGGCATACAATGCCTTGCAGAGGCTTCAAGGACAAAGGGTAGGTGTTATCGGCAAACCATCAAGCTGGCTTATTGCGAGCAACATCGATTATAAGTTCATAGAAGACAAATGGAATATAAAAATCGTTGACCTGCCATTGGATGATGTCATTAGCAGGTATGAGAAGATTGAGGATGTCGAAGTGGAAAAAATGACTGATAAGTTTATCGATAATTCCATCAAGATGATAGAGCCGAACAGAGATGATGTTCTCAAAGCAATGAAACTCTATAAAGCAATTAAACAAATGATTGAAGATAATAGACTTAATGCTTTCACACTCAACTGCTTCGACTTAATACCAACAACTAAAACAACAGGCTGTTTAGCTTTAGCCATATTAAATGAAGAAGGGTTTCCTGCTGGTTGCGAAGGAGATATCCAGACCATCCTGACCATGCTTGTTGTCAAGACTGTGACAAACGAGCCAAGTTTCATGGCCAATCCGTCAAAAATAATTGACAACGACAAACATGAAATGATTTTCGCACATTGCACCATCGCCCCATGCATTACAGAAAAATATATCATACGTTCTCATTATGAGTCACTTAGTGGAGTTGCCATAGAAGGAATTGTCAGTCCGCAGGATGTTACAATACTCAAATGCGGCGGTCGGAATATGGAACGTTATTTCATATCCGATGCCAGATTATTGGAATGCACCTCGAACCCGAATATGTGCAGGACACAGATGCACCTTCGTCTTGCCGAACCTTTGGATTATTTCCTTGAACAAAGTATCGGCAACCACCATGTCATTGTAAAAGGCAGCCACAAAAGCGAAATTGAAGCACTGCTTAAATTATTAAACAGATAAGCATTGCATGTCAAAAAAGTAATATCTCAGTCGGAGGTGGAGTAGGTGATGCAGCAGCAGAATCCGCAAATCTCCGCATGAACTCATCTTCTGAAATCACTGGTATTCCAAGTTGACGTGCCTTCTGATTTTTTCCGGAGGTACTCTGCAAATCGTTGTTAATGAGATAATTTGTACTTTTTGACACAGAGCCTGTTACTTTTCCGCCCTGCGATTCAATGTAGGCCTTAAGCTCATCGCGATTCTTATAGTGATGAACATCTCCTGTTATGACGAATGTCAGTCCGTGACATTTGTTGCCTGAAGCAATTTTCTGAGTTTCCTCAATCTGCACTTCATCCATAATAAGTCCGAATATTCGCATATTCTCCGCATCATGACACCATTGCACGAATGCCTTGCTCTTCTCCGGACCTATTCCATTTATTGACGAGAAAAATTCCTCATCAGATGTTTCCTGTGCTTTTTGGAACAAGTCTTTGAAAGTATATTCCGAGAGCAGACGTTTAGCAACATCAGGACCGACCATAGGAATGCTCAAGGCGTAAATCATTCCCGTATCTGTTACCGTCCTTGCACGTCTGATGGCCTCTGAAAGGTTCTGGACACTTTTCTCGCCGAATCCGTCAAGTCTCATCATAACATCCCTATGTTCCATTAATCTGTATATGTCTGCAAAGTTTTTTATCCACCCCTCATTGATGAAACGGTCAAGTGTGCTTTCCGAGATTCCATCAATATTAACGCCCTGTTTGGAAACGAATCTGGTGAATTTCCGCAGTTTTTTGGCGGCACAGTCCGGGTTGGTGCATCGCAGTGTTTTTGTGTCAGAATTGTCGGAAATGCGGACTGTTGCTGCCGAACCACATACAGGACACGTTTCAGGCACATGAAATTCTCCGTTAGCCTTAACGACATTTATCACCTTTGGAATTATCTTGTTGGACTTGATAACTGATAACACCGTACCTCTGTCACCCATTCCAAGTCGCTCACATTCAGAAATATTGCAGAGGCTTGCGCGTTTTACAATGGTTCCCTCCAATTCTACGGGGTCGAATACGGCGACAGGGGTTATTGTCGATGCGGCACAACTCCATTCAATATGGTCAAGCACGGTTTCTGCGGCTTCATCTTCCCATTTGAAAGCATATCCGGCTCGTGTGGCATGATGTCCTGTGACACTTCCAGTATTGGCATAATCCGTATCGTCAAATGTGATTACAAGACCATCCACAGGATAGGGGTTCTCATTGGATGTGACTTTATGCGTCCATCTTTCAATCAATGTCTCAATATTCTGGAAGTCAGGATTGCCCACAAATTCCTTGTCAACAGTTGAGAACCCTTGCTCCGCAAGAAAATCAATTCTTTTCCCCCATGAAACAATTTCATTGTCGGAATAAACGAGAGTGAATGGAATCCAATGTATTCTGCGGCGTTTAACCTCCTCGATATCCTTCAGCGTCAATGAGCCGCTGGCAAGATTTCTCGGATTGGCATAACTCTCACCCGATTCCAAGCAGAAGCGATCAAAATCCTCATAGCTTATAACTGCCTCACCACGGATTACGACGTGTCCTTTTTCCTTTATTTCAGGAAGAATACCATTAACAGCAGATGCAAGATGAGTGATATTTGTGCCTATATGTCCGTCACCTCTTGTGACCACCTTTGCGAGTCTGCCGTTGTCGTATGTGACCACCAAGGTCAGTCCATCGAGTTTCCAACTCATCCATATCGGACGTCCCTCTGACCATTTCACAATATCTTCCGGCTTTTTGGTTTTTGCCAACGAGAGGGCAGGAAACTCATGAGCTTCTTTCTGACCGTTTTCCGAAGCCGAGCTAACCTTGTGGGTAGGACTGTCTTCAAGCACAATTCCCGTCTCTTCCTCAAGTTTCTTCAGTCGGTCGAACATGGCGTCCCATTCAAAGTCAGTCATTCTTTCCGGTTTTCCGCCATAATATGCCTCAGATGCCTGATTTAGACTTGCAATCAGTTCTCGCATCTGTTCAACTTTATTATCTGTCATTTTTTCTGCAATGAATATTCATTCTGCAAACTTAAACAATTTTTCCATATAACCTTGTAAAAAGTGAGACAAAGGATTTCATCTATCAAAAATAAAATTAACTTTGCACCGAATATAAAATAATTGGGTATTAATAACTATAAACAAATAAACATGACCAAGAAAATTACATTACTCGCAGTGTTGCTCATGCTTTCACTGACATCACTTGACCTGATGGCGAACAAATACGCCGTCCATTTTACCGACAAAAACAACTCTCCCTACAGCATCAATTATCCTGAGGAATTTCTCTCGCCACGTTCAATAGCCCGCAGGGCAAGATTTGGCATTGCAGTCAACACACAGGATCTGCCTGTAAATCCATCATACGTACAGCAGGTCACATCACTTGGTGCGACGCTGATTCACACCAGTCGCTGGCTCAACTGTGCCATTGTTTCCTGCACTCAAAACGTAGCAAACCAAATTGCCGCACTTGACTTTGTTTCTGAAGTCGTTTATGTCGCACCGGCCAATTCCAAGGAGCCGTCAAAGTTTGCAAACAAATTGGATTCTCAGATAAAGCCGTTGGAAAAAGGCGCAAAAACTGACTATAACTATGGCAATGCATACGGGCAGATATCCCAGATTAACGGTATTCCTGTTCACCAGCAGGGATATACCGGTCAGGGCGTTCTGATAGCAATCCTCGATGGTGGCTTCAACAATGCCAATAATGTTTCTGCCATGAGTCATATCTATAATGAAGGCAGAATGCTTTACACACAGGATGTCGTAAATCCAGGTGGCAGTGTTTATGCTTCCAACACAAGCAATCACGGCACAAATGTGTTTTCCTGTATCGGTGCAAAATTACCCGGACAGATGGTTGGAACTGCTCCTGACGCAGAGTTTGCTCTTATCAGAACTGAAGACGGAAATTCAGAATACCTGATAGAATGTTACTACTGGGTAGTAGGCGCAGAGGCAGCCGACAGTATAGGGGCAGATCTCATAACCTCTTCATTGGGATATCAGTCATTCGATGATTCATCAATGGATTTCACTCACGAAGACCTTGACGGCGTTACAACCCCTTCAAGTAAAGGTGCCATTGCTGCAGTCGAAAGAGGTATTTTCGTTTCCGTCAGTGCCGGTAACACAGGCGACCAAGCATTCCCATGGGTTTCAACTCCTTCAGATCCGACACAAGTTCTATGCGTCGGTGCCTGCACTTCCTCCGGAAGCATCGCATACTTCAGCTCAATAGGTCCTAATGGCGCCGGTGATCCAAAACCGGACGTACTGGCACTCGGCTACAACAGCACTGTCATCACGCCTTCAGGTAACGTATCAACAGCCAGCGGCACTTCTTTCGCATGTCCTATCACTTCAGGCATGATAGCATGTCTGCTTCAGGCAAATCCTTCAGTAACTCCAGAGGAAGTTCTGAACATCGTTAATGCAACCGGCAACAGATATCCGGTCCATGACAATGTTTACGGATGGGGCATTCCTGATTATGCAGAAGCTCTCCAAGGTGTTCTCGCCATCGGCGACCTCAAATTCAAGAACCTAATAATACATGATGAATCAGGCAACAACGACGGTTACCTTAACCCTGGTGAAACTGCAAGCGTTGACGTTGTAATCCTCAACAAAACCGACAATGTGGTTTCCGATATCGTCCTTTCTTTCGCAACAACCGATCCTCTCATAACACTGGAGTCCGAGCCAATCGAGCTTGCCGACTTCACAGCCAACGAAACACGTACCATTCCGAACGCATTTACAGTAACTCTTTCTGAAGATGCTATGCCCAAGTACTCTGCAAAAGTAATAGGCACAATAAACTGCAACACCGGAAACATAGTTTCCAATCTCGAAATAATCGCATATAATCCATATCTCGTTCTCTATGCAACCGCAATAATCAATGATGACAACGGCGACAATATTCTTGACCCGGGTGAATCAGCCGACATGTATGTATATGTTCTCAATGACGGAAACAGACCTGCCGAGACTCTGTATGGTACTCTCTCATCCACTTCCGAACTGGTTACAATCAATACACCGTCAAAACCTTATGGCACAATCGCAGGTGACAATTTCCGGTATTCTTCTTTCAATATTACATTAAGTGAAGAGGCCGACCCATCAACCCTCGACCTACCTTTCAACTTGGCATTGAACGGTTCAAACTATTCACAAAACATTGAATTCTCATTCCAAAACACCTGCAACATCATATTCAATCTTCATGATTCTTACGGAGACGGCTGGAACGGTGCTCAATTAACTGCAACTTTCAGCGATGGCAGTCCTTCACAGAATATGACCATAGCATCAGGAAGTTCAGCAACATACACGGTGGAAGTATCAACAGGCACAACTGTGACACTCACCTGGCAATCAGGCTCTTGGGATTCGGAATGCTCATTCGAAGTGACATACGAAGACGGCACACAAATTTATTCCATAAGTCATCCATCTTCAGGTTTCCTTACATCATTTGTAGTTTCATGCAGCGGAGGAACTCTTCCTGTTTACTGTCTGACACCTGCAAACATTGATTCTGAAACCGGTGGCGACTACATCACTCTCACCTGGGAGGCTCCTGAGGATGCAACACCAAGCTACTATTTGATATATAGGGACGGTGTGAACATTGATTTGGTTTACGGAACAACATATACAGATGATAGACTCGAGCCTGGAATATACTGTTATTCAATTGAAGCCGATTATTCCGATGGCTGCCGTTCAGAACTCACCGAAGAAATCTGCGTTGACCTGTTTATAACGGGTATCATGGGCGATGCTGACAACAACGGAATCGTAAACGTAAGCGACTTGATGAGTATGGTCAGCTATATCCTTGAAAGTGACCCGCATCCGTTCATCTTCAGCAACGCTGATGTCAATATTGATGGTGAAATCAATGTGTTTGACATCATCAAAACTGTAAACATTATTTTCAATAACGGCAAGTAATCATGAGAAGGTATCTTTTTCTGCCATTATTTTTGCTTTTTGCAGCAAATTTCATCTGCAATGCCCAGACAAAAAAGGCCATCATAGAGGATTCCGTGCTGGATGCACCACAATATGCAGTGTATTTCACAGATAAGAACGGTACTCCTTACAGCGTTGACAATCCACTGGAGTTTCTTTCCCAAAGAGCTTTGGACAGACGTGCAATGCGAGGAATGGCCGTTAACGAAGACGACCTGCCAGTAAGTCCGACATACGTTGCCGGACTTACCGCCACAGGCGCTTTCGTGAAATGGACAAGCCGATGGGGTAATCTTGCAATAGTATGCGCAACTGACAATGTCATCCAGCAAATCAGCGAGTTGCCATACGTGGATTCGATAGTCTATATCAAACCGTCACTTAAAAAGATTCAGTCCCAAAGTCATAACAACTCAAAATGGGACAATGAATTTTATCATGAATATTCTGTTGGACACAACAGAGTTGATTACGGTGTGGCTTCAGCTCAGATAGAACAAATCAACGGTGTGCCCGTCCACAATGCCGGTTATCGAGGTGAGGGAATACTTATTGCGGTCATTGACGCCGGATTCAGAAACCTAAATCAGATTCCTGAATTTCAACCACTATTCGAGTCCGGCAGGGTAGTGTTTGAAAAGGACATCGTTGAAATAGGAGGCAATATCTACAGTAGCTCAACCCATACTCACGGTACTGCCGTAACTTCAACCATGGCAGTCAACAATCCGGGCTCCTTTGTTGGAACAGCTCCAGATGCCTCATACGCCTTTATCAGAACCGAAGACGGTTCAACTGAATATCTTGTCGAAGAATACAACTGGATAGTAGGTGCCGAAATGGCTGACAGCCTCGGAGCTGACATAATCAACTCATCACTCGGCTATTCCACTTTTGACGACCCTGACATGCAAATCCCTTATTCACAGATGGACGGCAACACTTGCATTTCATCAATAGCTGTAAAACGGCTCACAGAACGCGGTGTTCATGTGGTGGTCAGTGCCGGAAACTCCAATGGTGACGAAGAGTGGCCATGGATTGGAACTCCTGCCGATGCGGTCGAAGCTATGGCAATTGCTGCCGTTGACCCTCAAGGAAATATCGCAAGTTTCAGCTCCCTCGGTCCAAATGGCGCTGGAGACCCAAAGCCTAATGTGGCCGCATGTGGTCTGTACTGCACCGTTATCAATGCAAACGGCACAATCGAATATTCCGCCGGAACTTCCATATCAAGTCCTATCACCTGCGGTATGGTGGCATGTCTCGTCCAGGCTTCTCCTACGACAACACCCGCAGAAATGATGGATATAGTCCAACAACACGCCGACAGATATCCCAATACAAGCATCTATTACGGTTATGGAATCCCTGACTTCGGCGCATCTCTCAACGACCTTGATGGTATAAGTGATAACGAAAACCTGTCTTTCACTCGAATATATCCTAACCCTTCGGATGATGAACTCAATGTTTCATGCCAAATGCAGCCTATAAGCACAATACGTATCCTTGACATTACAGGTCGCTGCATAAACGACATCTCGGTAAATGGCAATTTCGCAAAAATTAGTGTGAAAGACATACCCTCAGGAATGGTATTCATTGAAATCCGACTGGCTGACGGAAAACAAGAAACAAGAAAGATTATTGTCAGATAAATGAATTGTGAAACTTTTGGACGACATCTCGTCATAGAAACCTCAGGCGCCTCGCATGACCCGTTCATGGAACTGGTCATAAAAAACTTCCC
>JAFYJP010000102.1 GCA_017538085.1 Bacteroidales bacterium
ACAAAACTCGCTCACATCGCTGAGAAAAGCTGCAGAAGCAGGCTGCTACGGCTCTGAATTTGATGTGATTCTGACTGCCGATGACGAATTGGTTGTCAATCACGATGACAAGTTCAAAGGTGTCGTAATATCCGAAGCGACTGCAATGGTTGCCACAGCAATAGTACTCAGCAATGGTGAGCATCTGCCAACCATAGACCAATATTTCTCAGAAGCATTGAAGTACCCCGACCTGAGACTTATTCTTGAAATCAAGCCGTTAAAGACCATGGAACGTGAGATGAAGGCTGTAGAACTTACCATCGCAAAACTGCGTGAATACCGCCTCCTCGACCGTACAGACATCATTTCATTTTCGCTGGATATATGCAAGGAGGCAATAAGATTACTTCCCGACACAAAAGTCTATTATCTCAACGGGGACCTCAGTCCGCAGGAGCTCAAAGACTTAAACTTTGCCGGTGCAGACTACAACGGTTTAGTTCTGAAATTCAATGAAGAATGGATTAAAGAATGCCACAACCTGGGATTGGAAGTTAATGTCTGGACCATTGACAACAAACCAGATATGCGGTATTTTATAGAACAAGGGGTGGATTACATCACTACAAACTATCCGGAGATTTTGATGAAGACTGTGTTGACGAGCGGTCAATAATGCATATCAGTCCGATAACAGTCAATGCACCATTGAGTAATATCTTCTCGAATCCGAAAGAATAATTCCAATAGCGCGGGCTGATGTAACATACGATATAAGTTATCACCGGTGCGAGAATTGCGACAATCGGCACATACTTGTCACGCAACTTTGACCTGCTGCACAAACCGAAAGCAAACAAGCCAAGAAGAGGTCCGTATGTATATCCTGCAATATCGAAGATAGTTGTTATAATCGACTGGTTGTTAAGGGCTTTGAACGCAAGCATCAGCAATATCATGATAAAGGCAAATGAAAAATGAACCTTCGTGCGAAGTTTCTTCTTTGCCGACTCAGGAAGATTTGCTCGTTCCCCTTCAAAACCGAGAAAGTCAACACAGAAACTTGTCGTCAGAGCAGTCAGCGCGCCATCACCGCTGGAATAAGCAGCAGAGATGAGGCCAATGAGGAACACTATTCCTGCCACAGGGCCAAGATGATGAAGCATTATTTCAGGAAACAGCTGGTCAGTGCTTGCAGGAATTGGAATACCCTGCGATTCAGCCATGATGTAGAGTGCAACACCGAGTATCAGAAACAGAGCCACAACAGGAATCATCGTCAGGCTCATCGAAATGATATTCTTCTGTGCCGATTTCAGATTCCGACAACTCAGATTCTTCTGCATCATATCCTGGTCGAGACCATTCATTGCTATAGTTATGAAAATGCCGCTGAAGAACTGTTTCATGAAATAATACCTGCTGCCGACATCAGTGATTATCAGTTCGGAATATGGATGGTCGAACACTTGCCTTAACAAACCTCCAAAGCTGATATTCAGCAATTTGGCTATAAACACAAAACACAATACCAGCGACAATATCATGAATGTTGTCTGAAGAGTGTCAGTCCATATTACGGTCTTGATACCGCCTCGGTATGTATAAAACATTATAAGTCCGATAAAAATCACTGCCGTGAGAACAAAAGGCATATTCCATTCCTTGAAAATGAACGTATGGAGTACAAATGCAACAAGATATAGGCGTCCGCCGGCACCAAGCAGCTTGGAAATGATGAAAAATGTGGAACCCGTCCTGTACGATATGTTCCCGTAACGCTGCTGCAAATAAGTATAAATGGTGGTCACATGCATTTTGTAGTATATCGGCAACAGGACGTATGCTATCACAAGATAGCCTATCATATTGCCGAAAACGACCATCAGATACGACATGTGCGAATTATAGACATCGCCAGGGATAGATATGAACGTGACCCCTGACAGCGACGCGCCTATCATGCCGTATGCGACAAGCGGCCACGGCATCTTTCTCTCACCGACGAAAAACGTGTCGGTTTTAGCCTTCTTAGATGTGAAATACGAAACTACAAATAACGCAATCGTAAACGATAAAAAAGCTATAAGTATTAACCAAGTTGGCATTGTCAGTAACTGTTAATGATTAAACAAATCGGCAAATTCTTTGAGATTACTGCAGCAATAGTCTGCACCGGAGTCATCCTCATCGGAACCTATATATACTGTATTCATTTCCAAACGTTTGCCAAAGACAATATCTGTTATTCCATCCCCCACCATAACACTTTCCTTGAAGTCGATTTCAGGAAAATCATGCTTGGCCTTCAATCCCATTCCAATATCGGGTTTTCTGTCGGGATGATGTTCACTGGCGAGATAAGGACAATAGTAGATTTTAGTCATCTTACCGCCATGACTTTCGATTTCATCGATCATATACTTGTGAATCTCGGCCAGAGCATCTTCGGTCATCAGTCCCTTCCCTATTCCTTGTTGATTGGTAATCAAGAAGATATAATCGAAATGTTTTGCAAGGATTGACATCGCATCAAGGACACCGTCAATGAAGGCAAATTCTTCCTTACAGGTCACATAACCGCCTATTATTCTGACATTTATAACCCCATCTCTATCGAGAAAAAGATATTTGCATTTTGTTATTTCAGTTGGGACCAGTTCCATGATTGAATCTTATAATAATCTTCAGGAATACCAATATCGATGAAATCGGAATCAAATGGCAACCCCATAACCTTCAGGCCATCAGGATTTTCCAACAGTTCTTTCTCGAAGGAAAATCTCTCAGGAAATTCGTTAAGGATATTTTTGTTGAAAAGATAAATACCACCATTGATATAGCCTCCAGCCTTTATCAAACCTTTCTCACGAAATGCCACGATGTTGCCTTCATTGTCTATTTCAACGCCGCCATATCTTGACAAATCATCCATATACTTGAGAGCCAGCAGAATATCAGGCTGATATTTCACATAAAAGGAATAGAATTTTTCGATATTGATATTAAAAAAAGAGTCACCGTTAAGGACAAGTGCATCTTCGCCACACATCAAGGATGTTGCAAATTTAATGCCGCCGCCTGTCCCCAGCGGATGGTTCTCAATTGCATATTTTAGTCTGATATCGTTATAACAGTCGCCAAAATGCCTAATCACCACATCATGGAGATACCCCACAGACAGAATCACGTCATTTATTCCAAACTGTTTGAGATAGTCAAGTTGATATTCGAGGAAAGGACGGTTCTGAACCGGAGCCATAGGTTTGGGCAAATCACTCACAACTGACTGCAAACGAGTTCCGAAACCACCGGCAAGAATTATGGTATCCATTACGCAAACAGTTCCTTTTCAACAAGTTCACAGATGATATGTCCAATCATAATATGTGCTTCCTGAATACGTGGTGTATCTGTTGACGGCACATTGAGAAGAAAATCGCACCAATCCTTCATTTTGCCTCCGGTTTTTCCGGTGAGTCCAATGATAATGATTTCATGCTCCTTACAGTATTTCATGGCATTGAGGATGTTGACGGAATTTCCTGATGTAGAGATAGCCACCAATACGTCACCCGGTTTTGCCTTTGCCATGACAGCTCTGAGATAGACATTATCATACGAGTAGTCATTAGCCACAGCCGTAAGATATGATGTATTGACATGTAGGGCCTCGGCATCCAGAGGCAAACGGTCAAGATAAAACCTTCCGGACAATTCTGCAGCCAAATGTTGTGCGTCAGCCGCGGAGCCACCGTTGCCGGCAAACAACACCTTATGTCCAGTTCTATAAGCCGAGACGATAGCGTTTTTGGCATCTTCAATGGTCTTAATAAAATGAGAATCT
>JAFYJP010000103.1 GCA_017538085.1 Bacteroidales bacterium
CGAAAGTCCATGTCGGCGATCCATAAAGGGATCTGTCCGTCAGAAGCCCGCCCATACTTGATACTCCAGGTTCCGGAACGGTCAATAACCTCATCGAAGTTCCAATGGTCGTTGTTTATGATGCCTTTATTACCCTTATCGCCAACAGAGGCACATCCTGTCATCAAACTGCCAGCTGCAGGGTACAAGGCAGCGGTGCAAGCCGCTGCTGAAATGTTTTTGATAAAATCTCGTCTATTCATATTGATTCCCCTGTCTAAAAACGTCAATTGATTTATTCGGCAGCTTTGAAATTGAATACCGGCTTGATGACATTCACCACCTGAACGGTATCCTGAATGTTGGCAAGAATCTCATCCATAGGTTTATATGCCATCGGCGCTTCATCAAGGATGTCGTTGGAAACGGTTTCGCTGTAGATGCCTTTCATAGCGCTTTTGAAATCTTCCAGCCGCAATTCCTTGAAAGCCTTTGACCGGCTCATCACGCGTCCTGCCCCGTGCGGCGCAGAGCAGTTCCAATCCACGTTGCCCTTGCCGATACAGATGAGAGAACCGTCGCGCATGTTGAGCGGAATGATGCACCGTTCGCCTTCTTGGGCCGAGATGGCTCCTTTCCGGATCAGGTTGTCATCGCTTATATAATTGTGAACACTTTCGAAAGCACCGTCGGCAACTCCGCGTACGAAATGGTTTTCTGTAAGGAAGTCCGTGAGCAGGTTGGCAATAAGCCGGCGGTTGAGGCGGGCCCAGCGCTGGCAAAGCCGCATGTCGTGCAAGTACTCGTTGCGCGGCTCGCCTTCCAGATAACAGAGGTCGGGCGGCACGGACGGTGACTGCATCTTGAAATCGGAATGCAGTTTGGCAATAACAGCCTGTATCTCCTTTCTCCTGCCCTGGCTTTTGTATTTCTCTATAATTCGTTTTTGCTGTTCTAACACCGTGTCCCACCCCGAAAGCAGTTTCCGAGCCTCTTTCTGGTACAGGTCTGCCACCTGTTTGCCCAAGTTCCGGCTTCCCGTGTGAATCACCAGATACCATTTTCCCTGTTCGTCGCAGTCAAGCTCGATGAAATGGTTGCCACCGCCCAACGAACCGATGGATTTGTCCAAACGCTTGCTCTCCTTGAGAAGCCGGTAGCAGTGCAACTCACGAATGATGTTTTTGGCTTCGGTATAGACTTCCATGTACTTTTGGGGTAGCGGCAGATATTGGTCATTGCGGAAGTCGCGCCCCGATGGTATGGCCTTGAGGATAAATGTGTTAAGCGCGTGGAAATCAATTTTTTCCCGCACATCAAGCGGTTGCACAAGAATGCCGCAACCGATGTCAACACCCACAATGTTAGGGATCACCTTGTCGCCCAGGTCACCGGTGAAGCCGATCACGCAGCCCGCCCCCGCATGGACATCCGGCATGATACGGATTTTGCAGTCGCCGAACACCTCAATGGAGAGCAGCCTTTGAATCTGCTCAAGAGCCACATCTTCTATGTTGTCCGTAAATATTTTAACGTTGTGGTTAGGAATGGTTTTCATCTTCTGATAATAATATGCAAAGATAATAATTGTTTGATATTGTCACGGCGGCAGTGAAACTCAACTATTTCAAACTCTTTGTGACCGGAATGTTGAAAGGATAATCATCACTATAGCTTGGCTCATGAAGGTTGTTGATTTCGGAAAGATAGATGTGGCTCATGACATTGCATCCGTGTTGGTCTCACGTTCCTTGTTTGGGCAATTATTGAAGCAAGGTGCATTATTTGCTTGTGAAATGAGGCAGTTGAGATTATGAACGAATTCGTCTTTATTCTCTATTCCAGAAGCAGCAAAACAATAATACGTTTTTTCACCTTGCGCTGTCGTACCTTTAATTATCCAATTTTTACTTTCATCTAATAAATATACATAATCTGTTCTGCGCCATTGAAAGTTCACGCCATTATATTTGAAATTAATATCTGAACCAAACAGAAACTTAGTTTTTGGCACTATATACTCATCGCAAATCGATATGTAGTCTGAATGAAGTAATACGTCCCTGTTGTCGGCATTTATAAAAATCCCTGTACTGCTTGGGAATATTGCAGTATGATTGTGATAGCCGCGAATCCACGAATAAGGGATCTTATCCATTACGAAATCCAATAGATCAGTATTGGATAATTGATATAATCTGTTCCTTGCTTCATCGGATGATTTTTCTAATGTTTTTATTTCATTTTTCCCCATCATTATTTGATGTATCGGTCCGAATATTTTATTGTTTAACAAATAATATCTCCATGAGTCAGACAAATTGTTAAAAGTCCTATGCCGATAGTTTAATACATCCCAATAGTTTTCAGGGGTAAAACGGCTAATCAATGCTTTTAATAGTTTAGCATTGTCATACTCACTGTTCATAACAGATTGTTTTGACTCTGGATTTTCATTGAAATACGCCTTAGCTTCTCCCCATTTGGTATTGAACTCATTCCAACTGTTTTCTGTTGCATTGCCATTTTCATCTTGAAATAGAAATCGTATTGCTCCTTTGAAGAAGGCATATTTTTCGGCAACAATAA